>CAUUJQ010000158.1:0-3179 GCA_963545445.1 uncultured Veillonella sp.
TGATATAAATGGTGTGCATGTGAGGGAAATATACTAGGTAGTAGTGATATATAGAGACGTGTTAGGAATGCATAAAAAATGATATAATAAAAGAAATACGGTAATGGAAACATGTGTTAATTAAAGGATACATAGATATACATGAGCAAGAAGAAACAACAGACAGCACCGGTGTGCGTTGGCATTACATATACCATAGATATCCATGGTACGGGTAGTAGTGGTGAAGGGGTAGGCAGATACGAAGGCTTTACAGTATTTGTACCTTATGCGTTACCGAATGAAACGGTGCAAGTAAAAATTAATTTAGTAAAGAAAAATTATGCTGTAGGTGACATCGTATCAGTTATGACACCCTCTGCAGAGCGAGTGGACCCACAATGCGAGGTGTATGGCGATTGTGGGGGCTGCCAATTACAACATGCATCCTATACAGAACAATTACGGCTAAAAACAGAATCTGTGAAAGCTGTCATCGAACGGATTGCGAAATGTGACCCAGAGTTGGTATTACCTTGCATAGGGCCAGAGGAACCTTGGCGCTATCGTAATAAAATGCAAATGCCGGTAGGTGGTAAACTAGATAAAATTCGTATGGGCTTTTACCAAAAAGGTTCTCATAGCATCATCAATCATGAACAGTGCCCAATCCAAGATGTGGGTAATGATGCCATACGTAAAGTTTGCTACGAGGCGATGAATGAATTGGGAATCGAACCTTATGATGAGCATACAGGAAGAGGAGTTCTTCGTCATGTCGTAGGACGTATTGGGAAAGACGAATGGATGGTTATACTTGTAAGCCGTACAACGAGCATTCCTCGTGAATCGGAATTGGTAGATCGTATCGTAAGAGCGTTGCCACAGGTAAGCTCTATCGTAGTGAATCACAATCCGAAACAAACGAATGTGATCTTAGGACCTACGAACCGTACTATCTATGGGAAAGACCAAATTACAGATTATATTAAAGATTTATCATTCCAGCTGTCACCGCACTCCTTCTTTCAAGTCAATCCAGAACAAACCACGGTATTATATGATACAGCATTGGAATTTGCAGAACTGAAAGGCCATGAAACCGTGATAGACGCTTACTGTGGAACGGGGACTATTTCCTTGTTCCTAGCGCATAAAGCAAAACACGTTGTCGGCATTGAAATCGTGGCACCTGCCATCGAAGATGCAAAGAAAAATGCCCTTCGCAATGGATACGACAATACAGAATTTATCGTAGGCGATGCAGCCGTGGAAATGCCTCGATTGTATAAACAAGGTATCAAGCCAGAGGTGATTGTATTTGACCCTATCCGTGCAGGCTGTAAAGAAAACGTACTGCATGCTGCGGTTGGCATGGGACCAGAACGCATCGTCTATGTGTCATGCAACCCATCCTCCATGGCACGAGATATAGAAATATTGACAAAACATGGTTACCAATTGGTGAAAGTCCAACCAGTGGATATGTTTCCACAGACGTACCATGTTGAGGCCGTATCTTTGCTTACAAGGAGTGAAATGACGCAGTAAGCATTAGATCGGCCCATATCAGGGATGTCCAAGAGTTCGAGCGGAGCGAAGAAGGATTGGGAACAGCTTGCGACTGAGGCTGTGGCGTTGCCGACTAAAGTAGATAAGTAAAAGTGTATCAAAGCTAAGTAACTATAGGATTTCAAAGAGTTGATGTGGCCCAAAATAGAGATAAAAGATAGCCTGTAAATAGCAAACGAAATCAGCACCTTGCAGCAATGCAGGGTGTTTTTGTTGTTATTACAGAATAGGACTTTGCCAGGATTGAAAATATCAACCATTTGGGTTATTATATAATAAATTGAGGTGCGTTTTGAGGATGGAGGAGAAGACTGAAATGGAATTACTGTTAAATGATGTGTTGCATCTAACACAAGAAGAGATAAGAAAAAGCAAAATTGAATTTAATATGCATAATGGCCGTGGTGAACCTTTTCTTGAAAGATGGCTAACACACCCTGATGAAGAAAAGGAAAAAGGAACTTGTAAGGCTTGCTCGTATTGGGGCTGGCAAGGAGGAAGGAGAAATTTTTCTCAAGGACAATGGGTCTTTAGTTTTGCAAGAATGTCAGAAGATGAATGGCTCCTTATTTCGGCTGCAGAGATTATTGATATGCCAACTAATGATTGGGCTACTGTTCAGGTTTTAGAAAAGTATATATCTCTGTTTGGCAGATTAATCATTAAGTGTAAAAAAGGGAATACCTTTTCAAGATATGTCTTTAACTTGAGTAAATACCTTGATCTGGCAATAGTCAAAGAAGTTCTTCCATGCCTTTATAGTGGTGAGAAGTTTGAAGGTTATGATAGGGTTCACTTACCATTTCGTAGATTAGCTGATATTTTTGCCGGAAGAATTCTTCCAACATATTATGAGGCATTGAAGAAAATTACTGGTGTATATTGTTTAACAGATACTCATACGGGTAAATTGTACATAGGTTCTGCTACTGGGGAAGAAGGAGTTGCTCAAAGATGGGGTAATTACCTAGATTCAAAGCACGGTGGAAATAAAAAGCTAATAGCGCTTTACGAGCAAAAAGGGGCAGAGTACTTTGAAAAGTACTTTACATATACCCTGCTTGAGTATTTTGGACTTTCGCATGATCCGGAAAAAATCAAAGAACGAGAGCAATACTGGAAACGCTGTTTTGATACCATCAAAAACGGGTATAACGATAATTAATACAAACACTTTGTTGTTTGCCTATACAGGCAATAAGAGAACTCAACAGTTTAGTCGGTTTGATATACCGATTTTAGTGCAAAAACAGGTGTTCCACCATTCTCGTGGACACACATTGAAATAGTGTTACTTCGTTAGAGAACCGAGTCATGTTGAGGACATATCTTTACTTATAAGGAATGAAGCGATGAAGTAAGCATTAGATCTACTCATGTCAGAGATGTCCAAGAGTTCGAGCGAAGTGAAAAAGGATTGGAGTAGCCTACGATTGAGGCAGTAGCGTTGCGTATAAAAATAAAATAGATCACCAATAAATAGGGGAAAGTTAATCAAGAAGATTCAACATTCCTCTATTTTTGTTTATAGACAAAATGTATTTAATAATGTGATGTAACTTGCAATTGTGCGTTATTTATTGTAAAATAAAGCACAAAAGGAAGTGATGTAATGAATACCACTACTA
>CAUUJQ010000159.1:0-3175 GCA_963545445.1 uncultured Veillonella sp.
ATTTATATATTTCTGTCGTACTAGAAGCTCTTTTAAAACATTTTCCATATCATATTCTAAGGATCAATCTAGGGTTATAGGACAAAATAAAAAACTGTTACAATTTGTAAGTTCTTACAAACTGTAACAGTTTTTGCTTATTTACTATATTCCGCAACGAATTGGGAACCTGCTTGTACGTAGTGTTCCATTGTATTTGCCACATGGTGTAAATCTTGACCAGTCAAAGCACTGATGTCTTGACCGCCCGTTGCACTATTGATAATTTGTGAAATTTCGTAACCACTATATCCTAGCACAGACAAGCGGTTGGATAAACTTTTAATTAAGCTCATTGCTAACCTCCATTTGTGTAGTAATTATCTGAATTCATTTCCATATTACAATCAATTATAACGATATTTTTCGATATTGTCAAGCAACTTCTATAGAATTAAAAAAATCGACTCCAAACGGAGTCGATTTTCCATACTAACTTGTAATCAAAAGCGCTAAGCTAATTAAACTCAGTAGTATTAAGAACGTACAACTATTTTTTATTTTTAGTTGCTAATGTAGCTAACATAGCTTCCTCAGTACGACGTCGTACTGCATCTACTAATGGTTTGACTTCTAAGAATTCAGCATCAGTCAAACGGAAAGTACGTCCTTTACGTTCAAATAAGGATTTTTTGCGACCTGCACCAGCCCGCTTGCCGCCCCAATTATTACCTTTCATGATAATGCCTCCCTCACAATAAGTAAAAATAAAGACGATTCACATTAAATACTAATTATACTGCTCTAAACCTAGTATATACTTTTATTTTCATAATTTCAAGATGAAAAAACATATATAGTGAATTTATTTGATTGAATTCTCATAACAATCCAAAAGTTATTCACTAGTTGATCAAAACCGTCCTTATATACACGATATATGCATAATAAAAACCAAAATAGAACATGTGCTCTATTTTGGTTTTTTCTGATCCTATTAACGGGGACAACCTTTTTTAGGATTGTATACATTCATACCTTTATCGATACCCACTTCTACACAACCTAATACGGCTTTCACCATCGCCTTAATTCCCTTTTGCACAGTGTCTTGTTGATCTTCTGGGAATCTAGACAATACATGGTCCACCACGGTCCACTCTGGCAAAGGACGACCTATGCCAAACCGGAAATGAGGAAATGCATCTGTCCCTAAATGGCTAATCATAGATTTTATGCCATTGTGACCACCTGCACTACCGTTAGGACGTATCCTAAGTTTACCTACCGGCAAGTCCATATCATCATAAATGACATACACATCTTCTGGAGTTAGCTTATAATAGCGCATCAATGGCCCTACAGACTCACCGCTGAGGTTCATGTAGGTCTGTGGCTTCACCAACAACACCTTTTCCCCCTCGATGGTACAAGAGCAAATTTCTGCTTTATAATCTTCGCGCCACGGTGTATGACTTACCCCATCAGCAATGGCATCTACCACCATAAATCCAATGTTGTGGCGAGTTCCGTCATAGTCCCTACCAGGATTTCCTAATCCGACGATTAACTTCATCTTATTTATCAAACAAAGAGCTTACAGACTCTTCTTGAAAGATACGCAAAATCGCTTCTCCTAGCAATGGAGCAACGGACAAGACTGTAATATTTGGCAAACGACGTTCTTCTGGAATATCGATTGTATTTGTAACAATTAATTCTTTAATATTGGAGTTTGCAATTCGTTCGCAAGCTGGATCTGTTAATACAGCATGTGTTACACAAGCTGTCACAGATTTTGCACCAAATTCTTGCAATGCTTTTGCTCCTTCTACAAGAGATCCCGCTGTGTCTACGATATCGTCAATAATGATACAGTTTTTACCTTGTACGTCACCAATTAAGTTCATTACTTTCGCAACACCTGGTTGTGGACGTTTTTTCTCGATAATCGCAATTGGCGCACCAATGCGGTCTGCCAAATCACGAGCACGTGTTACGCCTCCAAGGTCTGGAGATACAACGATGACATCTTCCATTTTCTTTTCATTAAGGTAGTTCGCAATAATAGATGCACCCATTAAATGATCTACTGGTACATCAAAGAAACCTTGAATTTGACCTGCATGAAGGTCTACTGTTACAAGGCGAGTTACTCCAGATGTTTGCAATAAATCTGCCATTAATTTTGCTGTAATTGGCTCTCTACCACGAGTTTTTCTATCTTGGCGAGCATAGCCATAATATGGTACAACGGCTGTGATATGACGAGCTGATGCTCGTTTCAATGCATCCGCCATGATGAACAACTCAACCACATTATCATTCACAGGATAGCTAGTAGGTTGCACGATAAATACGTCTTTACCACGTACACTTTCATCAATCATGACTTGTACTTCCCCATTGTTGAAGCGCCCTACAAATGCTTCTCCTAATGGAAGATCCAAATAATCACAGATCTCTTTGGCTAATGCTGGATTTGCATTACCAGTAAAAACTTTGAGTCGTTTACCATCTTCTAATGCCATGTCATTACTCCTCTAAAACAATTGACTTACAATTTGATGCACTAAGGCTCTATCTATATTGTACTTCATTTTATCAATTTTGTGTAAACAATTTTACAAAATTTCCATACATTTTTATTTTTTGAAAGTATCCTCTGTGACCCAGTTCTCTTTCACCACTTGGCGCGCCCGTCCAAATGCTAAGGCACGACTAGGGACATCCTTCGTAATCGTAGATCCTGCTGCCACATAACTTTCACTGCCAATCGTAACCGGCGCCACCAAATTAGAGTTACAGCCCACAAATACGCCGTCCTCAATGGTAGTGCGATGTTTCTTTTTACCATCGTAGTTGACAGTAATCGTACCACAACCGATATTCACCTTGGAACCTACATCGCTGTCGCCAATATAGGATAAGTGCGGAAGTTTTGTACCTGTACCAACCACGCTATTTTTCACTTCTACGAAGTTGCCGATTTTCACCTTGTCAGACAGCACTGTATCTGGGCGCAAATGAACGAATGGCCCAATGACAGTATCGTTTTTGATTTCACAATCATGTGCGTACGAATCATGGATGTGGTTATCATCTCCTACTGTCACATTGGAAAGACGTGTATTAGGCCCCAAAATATTATTCGTTCCTACCACCGTATTGCCTTCTAATGTCGTGTTTGGATAGA
>CAUUJQ010000160.1:0-3165 GCA_963545445.1 uncultured Veillonella sp.
AGAAAACCTTCCACGCGATACGTCACAGGTTTTGTACCTATCATATACTCGTAAGGTGTATAGGTCTTTCCTTTCTCCATGAAAGCATACTGCGTATCGATGCCTTGTTCTTCAATGCGCTTGCCAATTTCACCAATGGTAAATCCTTCTGGTACTGTTAGCGTTACAGTTTTTAATTTACCCTGTTGTAGCAACCCAATAATCTCACTCAAACTAGAGTGATGAGGAATTTGGTAATACCCATGTTGTAATTTATCCATGGTTCCCGTTAAGCGCAAGGCTGCACGGAACACCGTAGGGGATGTGATGAGCCCTCTTTCATAGAGTAGATCCCCAATCTCTGCCCCCGTTTGGTTCTCACTAATGACAACCGTTTCTACATCTTCCTTAGAACCGCCAGTCCAAGGAATATAATACATACCTGTTAGCGTGCCCAGTACGGTCACTAACAGAATCGCTACACATCCGTAGATGTATTTTACATATTGTTTCACAGCAATCTCCTTTTCAATGAATACTATATTATACCATTTTAGGAGTGTATATAGCAATTTTTCTATATACAGAAAAAGAGCTGCAACTATTTTACAGCCCCTTTCATCATATATTTATTTCATCAAAGAAAATTTGTATACTTTGCAATCCATATGCATGGTGCGGTTCATCGATATGGACCGTCAGTTCTTCTTCCTCTGTTCTACCTACAGAATCACCATCTGTTAGCTCTTTGCCAGATGTCAGTACAAACCCTGCCACGCTAAGGATATAGTTCCAAGCACGCTCTGGATCCCATGGACAATGCAAGAATTCCACATTTAATTGGTCAAATTCTTCCATACCACTGGTATACAAAGATACGGTTCCATCTTCTTCAAAATCGATATCAACCCACACTAGGTTCACCATAGGCAACACATCGTCTCGTAGTTCCTCTGTTCCTTTGTAGTACATATCCGCTTCATAGAGGACGCCATTCGTATAGATAGCAGTTGTTCCTTTTTGCAATGTTGCCACTGCAAGTAACTTCGACAACAAAATGCTTTCTTCCAATGGATTACCCGTACCTTCTACGATACTGATGGCTACATGGCTTGTATGGTTCATAAGCACTTCGGAGGCATTATCAAACAGATAATTCCGCAGCGCCCCTTCTTCTAATGCTTCCACCGGAATAGCAAAGGCGAATGGCGCTATCACAACTTTTACACCATCGATGACTAGGACGTATGCTTCTTCCATGTCTGCTTCTTCTACAGAGTCCACATCTTTTGTCACCACCGCTGCTCGTCCGTTCATACCCTCTGAACTCGTTTCGCAAACAATATCCCATTGAGCGAGCAAATCCTGTTTAAATCGGTCCACATCAAAGGTAGCATTTTCTAACAATACCATGCCCATACTTCCACTTCTGAGGATCGTAGGACTCATGCCATGTTCCATGATAGGGTTCATGCCAAGGTCTATGTCACTTTCAGCCAGGCTAGCCATCGTATTAATCATGAGCTGCGTATCATCGCTGTCGAAGTCCAATGTTTCTACATTCAAATTCATGGTGCATTCCATGACACTTTCTAGAATGGAATCCGCTAAAACATCAGACATTTCATCCATAATCTCTAACAAGGCATGACTGAAAGACGGTCCCAACACCTCTAGCATATGCGTGTCCCCATCGTAATAGATCACTTGTCCTACATGACCAGATTTTGTCGGGTTATAGTCAAGATAAAGACGTGATGCCTCTTCCCCTTCCCCAGTAGTGGCAAATAAACATAAATTTCTCTGTTTAGATGGAGCTCGTACTTGTGATGGTTTTACATCAGAGCCCAGTATATCCATGTTCATCACATCTTGTCCATGAAGATCAAATTCTAACATTTGACGTGCTGACAACAAGTAGAATCGTTTACCTTCATAGAGGAACATTGGAAAATTGAACTTCATAGATGTGTATTCCTGTTGGTACGTACCATTCACAATATTGAGCAAGAAACTAAGTCCTTCCGGCGTATCTGGATAGCGTCGCAACAAGTGCATCCACTCTCGGGAAGAGATGCCTTTCCACTCATTTTTAATGGCAGACCACAAATCAGGCACTACCCCACGATAGATGCTATATATATCTGTCATAAACCGTTCATGAATCGTAAGGCCCGAGTCTACCACATCGATAGTAGCCCCTTTTCCTAGCGTACTTTTACGAAGATATTTCTCAATAGTATTGACCGCAAGGTCCTTATCTGCTACATAATACGCGAAGGTAGCCACACCCTCTGGAATACGCAGTGTGGTACCGCTGACAACGTTATTTTCCTTCAAGGCCCTAGAAATTTTTGTATCCAATCGTTTGAACTGCTTCGCATCTCCCAATGACGCGTCCAACACAACATAGATATGATGTAAATTGCCTAATTCTGCAATAACATTTCCATTTTGATATAACTTAGCACCATAAGGTATACCTACTTCTCCTAAACAGGTGAGTATCTCCTCTACGAATTCATCTCCTTCATCCATAGAAAACCGAACTACGCAATGGTCAATGACACCATTTTCTTTATACACGGATTCCCCTTCATGGACAGCACCTATGTCTGTTAACATATCTTCCATCAGCGCTTCTAATGACTTTCGCATGACCTCGTTAAATTGGGCAGGAATGTATAGTTCATACTGAATTTGTTGTTTCTTTTCTTCTGTTGCCATATACTTTAGTTCTCCATTCACACATAGCATATGAAAAAGGCTGTAACTAACCGTCATTCGACAATCCGTTACAGCCCTCCTGACTGATTAGTCCATTTCTTCGTACAATTTGATCACTGCATCGAATTCTTCATCAGTAGGAGCTACATATACTTGTTCTCCTTCTTCTTCATCAATGCGTGCGATGATCACTTCTGGCTCATCATGTTCAGTTTCATCTTCTGGTGGAAGAGATACTAAAATAGCGAATGCTTTGCCATTGTATTCAATCACAAGCTCTTCTTCATAGTATCTTTCTTCTCCATTTTCGTCTTCAATGACGATAACAGAAACTTCACCTTCATATCCTTGCTCGATCATAGTAACCTCCTTATGAACGACTATCTAAATAGCCTTGTAAAATGACAACTGCTGCCATCTTATCAATGACTTCTTTCCGTTTTTTACGACTTACATCAG
>CAUUJQ010000161.1:0-3085 GCA_963545445.1 uncultured Veillonella sp.
CCAATTTCACAGACTTTGATGCCCTTGCCTATGAGCCAGATGTATCAGTACGTTTTGTAAAACAAGGAGAACCGATTGGACATCCAGATATGGTTATCCTACCGGGTTCAAAAAATACATTGGCCGATTTAGCGTATTTACAAGAACATGGCTATGATAGAGATATTCAAGCTTTAGCAGAAGCTGGTGTACCAGTATTGGGCATTTGTGGTGGTAACCAAATGTTAGGAGAAATGCTCTATGATCCAGAAGGTATTGAAGGAGATATTCCAGAGTTAAAAGGCTTAGGATTGTTGCCAACAGCAACAACGATGAAAACTGAAAAATTAACACACCAAGTTCGTTTTGATGTGAAACAATTATCTTTCCTAGGTATTAACTATAGTGGTGAAGATCTTGTGGGCTATGAAATTCACATGGGAGATACGCAGCCTGTAGGACCAGGCGAACGTTGTTTCCACATCCAAAAACGAAGTGATGCCAAAGTAGATGTAATCGATGGTTTTGTCACTAGTAATGGGCAAGTAATGGGGACTTATATTCACGGTATCCTAGATAATGATGGCTTGCGTCGCGCCATTCTGAATGCATTACGTGCGAAAAAAGGATTGGAACCATTAGATATCGTATTCCGTTACTTTGAACATAAAGAAGCTGCCTATAATCGCTTAGCTAAGATTGTAGAGGAACACTTAGATATGGATTACATTAACTCTTTATGGGAGCAAGACTAATGGAATGGTTGTTGCACCATCTTGTGTACTTTATTCCCTTAGGAGCGCTAGTAGTGGATACTATTTTTGGCGATCCTAGAAGCAAGTACCATCCAGTGGTGTTGATAGGTAATTGTATCTCTTTTTACGAACACATTTTGTATAAAAAAAATACGACTCCACGACATCAGATCTTTTTAGGTATCTCTACAGTGTTATTAGTACTGATGTCTGTTATGCTCATCGTTACAGGTCTGTTATTCATTGGTGGTACTATTCATCCAGTGGGGTATTCCATAGTTTCCTTGTTGTGCCTATATATCTCTATCAGTCCACGGTGTTTGGCAGAGGCAGGTATAGAAATCGCCAATTTATTGCGAAAACAAGATATCCAAGAAGCACGTCGTAAAGTAGGGTGGATAGTAGGTCGTAAAACTAGCGATCTTGATGAAAGTGAAATTACTCGTGCCACCATTGAAACGGTCGCCGAAAATACTGTAGATGGTATTATTTCTCCTCTATTTTGGTTTGTTCTATTAGGACCTTGGGGCGCCATTGGATACCGAACTATCAATACGATGGATTCCATGTTAGGCTATAAAAATGACCGGTATCTATATTTTGGTCGTTTCGCCGCTCGCTTAGATGATGTAGTCAATTATATTCCAGCTCGACTCACTATGGTGTTATTCGTGATTGCTGCATTTCTATGTGGGAAGGATTGGAAACATGCCTTACGTATAGCAGCTCGTGATGCCGCTAAACATCCGAGTCCCAATGGTGGCTATGCAGAAGCACCGGTGGCGGGAGCTTTGCATATTCGACTAGGGGGTCATAATGTATACCATGATAAGGTTACGTTCCGTGCCTACATGGGAGATCCTATCGAACCGATGGTGGGGCGCCACATTTATCAAACCATATACTTGATGTATACCGTTTCCATATTAGGTGTTCTGTGCACAATGGGTAGTACTTATTTGATTAATCAATGGTAGGTGACATATGAAAGGATTTTTCATAGGATTACAATTTTTAACACGTTTAAAACTTGTGAATCAAACAGAATGGAAAGTAGAGGACTTCGGGGCATCCGTTACGTATTTTCCCCTTGTAGGACTTGTCATCGGTGCCTTTATGTGGGCTTTGTACGCCTTGGCGAATCCCTATCTTCCCGTATCGTTGTTGATGCTTATCTTGGTAATTTTTGAATTTCTATTTACTGGTGGACTTCATGCAGATGGATATATGGATACCTGCGATGGCTTGTTTTCTGGTCGTGATCGGGAACGTAAATTAGAAATTATGAAAGATAGCCGTGTGGGTAGTAATGGCGTAGTGGGCTTTGTCTTTTTAACGCTTTTAAAATGGCAATTGCTAGTGAATCTACCGACTGTAGTAGTTCCTGTAGTTTTGGTGAGCATGCCTATATTGAGTCGCTATACAATGGTTATTAGTATTCAAAAATTCCCCTATGCGAGACCTGAAGGAATTGGCAAATTTTTTGCGGCCAATGCACCTAAGTATGCCACAGCGGTAGCAACGGTATTGGCATTATTACCTGTATTTTGCTATGAATGGTTCTATGTATATCTATTTGCCATTGCCGTAGCCGTGAATCTTATCATTAACTCCTATGTGACAAAGCATTTAGGGGGAACCACAGGGGATACATACGGATTCGTATGTGAATTATCGGAGCTTTTTATTATACTGGGAGCTATTATTTTTACTGTTATGTAACGGAAAGGAGGAAGTCATTTGGCATTCTATGTAAGAACACCAGGCACTTGTGGAGAGTTTATTCAAGGCTCCATCAAAGGACAGCGATTTCTAGTGACATGTCCTATTAATCGCTATTCCTACGCCATTGGTGACGTGCAATATGCACTTCCTCTTTCACCTATATCATTACAGTCCAAGGCCTATCAAGCGTATATAACAGTGCTTACTACATTGGGAATTGATAGAGCAGCGGCAAAGCCTGTATATTTACATTCCGATATTTTACAGGGAAAGGGTTTGGCATCCAGCAGTGCCGATATTAGCGTTGTGGCTATGGCAACTGCCAAAAGTCATGGCTATGATCTATCCATGGAGCAATTGGCGTCTATCTGCTTATCTATTGAGCCTACAGACGCACCATTTTATCCTGGTATTGTGCAGTTCGATTATTTGAATGGTACTTGTTGCGAATTGTTAGGGACCTGTCCACCGATTCGCATCGTCATGTTCGATGAAGGGGGCACTATTGATACGGTACAGTTTAATCATCAGCAGAATTTAGATGCCTTAATCGATGAAAAAGAAGAGTTGATGGTAGAAGCTTTAGCAAAATTTAAAGAGGGTATTCAAAAGCATAATGTCAAACT
>CAUUJQ010000162.1:0-3084 GCA_963545445.1 uncultured Veillonella sp.
GAATAGAGCGAGGGATACGATCCATCATAGATTATTCCTCGGTGCGGAACACATAACCGACGCCACGTACAGTTTGTATCATTTTGAAAGACTCATCCACATCTATTTTTTTACGTAAATCTTTGATGTATACGTCGATGAGGTTGGAGTAACTTTCATAGTCATATTCCCACACATGGTCTAAAATTTGTTGGCGGGACAAAACGATGTTAGGATTGCTTGCTAAATAGAAGAGTAAGTCGAACTCTTTCGCCGTTAACGTAACAGGTACCTCATGTAACCAAACGGAACGAGATTTTTGGTTGATTCGAAGCGGACCGGCTAGGATATCTTCTACCGCCTGGTTTCGACTGCGACGAGCTAGGGCATAGACGCGAGCGATGAGCTCGTCAAATTCGAAAGGTTTCACGAGATAGTCGTCAGCACCCAAGTTGAGTCCGTCTACTTTGTCTTGTAAGGAATCTTTAGCCGTCAAGAATAGGACCGGCGTTTTATTTCCTTCCCCGCGCATTTGGCGAACCACGGCTAGTCCATCTAGTTTAGGCATCATAATGTCCATGATGATCACATCGTAACTAGAGGTAGTGATATAGTCTAATCCATCTTCGCCATTGTAGCATTGGTCTACGATCATAGACTCTACTTTCAACCGTTTGGCGATAATATTATTCAGCATTTCTTCGTCTTCTACAATTAAAACTTTCATAAGAACTCCTTTCCTAATGCAAGGGTATAGTTGTATTGTAATATATTTTGTAAGGATACAAAAGGGAATTTCTCTAGACTAGTATACGTGTTATACATGAAAGGACTATGAATCCATTGCTTTATACCCTGTGGTCGCCTATAATAAACATAGAAACTCAGTATGATATTCTTTGTTAGGAGTTGTTACCAATGAAAGTTAGAACGATAACAGCCTATGCCTTATTAATTGCTCTCTGTGCCATCGGTGGACAGATTCACTTCGGGACCTATTCTATTGGATTTGATTCATCCCCAGCTTTTGTAGGGGCCTTGATGCTAGGACCTGTAGCGGGCGCAGTGTTAGGTGCCTTGGGGCATCTAGCGACAGCGGCCTCTACGGGGTTTCCTCTCAGCGTACCCATGCATGTGGTGGTGGCCATCATTATGGCATGCACAGCAGGTAGCGTAGGGTATGTGGCGCAGAAGATGACTTCATCTTTCTCTTATGTAGTGGGTGGTATACTAGGATATGTCATCAATGTAGGCCTTGGCTTGACCATTACTGCATGGATGATGCACAGTGTTGAAATTGTGGCTGTCTTGTGGGTACCCTTGTCCTTGGCCTATGCCTTGAACTATGTGGGGGCGGCCCTTGTGGTGAGTCAGCTGAATCGGGTTTTTGGCGGTAAAGGAAATGCGTGATATCACAAGGATTCCCCTTCAGGACGGGATGGACTGGATGATTGCTAGCGATATTAGCAGTGGCATTGGCATGCAGGCCCATGATGTATTGCACGTACCTTATGCCATGGTAGGCGCCTTTGCGACTCGTGTGGCGATGTTGGAAATACTTTGCGCAGGTGGCACGGTGAAAGCCATACAATACTTAGTAGGTGGCGCCTATGACACGGTGGTGGTACCCGTGATGAAAGGGATTAAAGAAGAATTAGAACGAGCTGGTGTGGAGGTGCCCATTAATGGGAGCCATGAAAGAAATATGATCGTCAGCGCTACATCGGTAGGGATTACCGCTCTCGGTTCAGGTCCGGTAGAATTACCTTGTACAGGGGAACCCTATGCAGTCTATGTACTGGGACGTCCCTTAGTAGGAACGGAAGTACTGGACTCGCCAGAGTGGATTGTGACCTATGAAGAAGTACATCAGGCACTGGCCCATCCTAGTACGGTGCGAATCATTCCTGTAGGATCCCGTGGGATTCGTCAAGAATTAGAGGTGTTGCGCCAATTGGAAGGCCACGCAATCGACACAGTAGCGGTAGAAGATGACACATTAGATCATAGTGGCGGACCGGCTACGTCCGTAGTCGTAGCGGTCAGAGCCAAAGGGGAAACGGCGTGGCTACAAGAGTTTCCAAAGGCCCTCTACGTGGGTCGCTATGGCACTAGAAAGGAATGCATATGAAAGGATTACAGTATTATATGGGATTAGCCCTCATCCTAGGGGGATTAACCGTGGCGCAAGCAGAGGCGAATCCCTATGGAGTGGTCAGTCCACCCGATTGGGAATACCAAGCGCTCATGACATTGGTAAAACATGGAGCTATTACAGATACAAAAGGAGTGGACCTAGGATCACGGGCTTTCACTCGTCATGAATTAATCCCCATGATAGCCGATGCAGTTTCTCGGCGTGATACGATGAATGAAAGCGACAAGATGTTGGCGATACGCCTATACCATGAAAATCGTCGGGCCATCATGAACTATGAGATTGAACAGGAAGAGGCGGCACAAGGGAAAGACCAGGAAGTGGGAAACGATGAGGGCATGCCGATTGTGCTGGATCCAGTTTTGACGAAGGAAGAAATCCAAAAGAAAATGGAGTCCTTCCAAATTGATGCGACTGCGTTGCCAACGCATGGTGCGGTATCATTGCGGACGTATAACCAGGGTACAACTGAGAGAAAACAGTTAGAATTAGTAGTACCTTCGGTGAAGGCTGAAGGGAACATAACCTTACAACCGATTGATGAAGAAGTGCAAGAGATTATGGCTGGAGGCCAATGGGATGCGTCCAAAAAGGGGCAACAACCGATTATTAAAGCGGCCAAACAAGGATAAGCATCAAGTGGTTAAAATAGAGGGAAAAATTATGAATAATGTTGAAGTCATAATATTTGATTTAGATAATACGCTATATGACTTTAAATATTTTTGGGGAAAAGCTCACTATCAATTGTATACAGGATTAAATATAAAAGAAATTGACTATAATACCTTTATGACGGAGTATTTACTTCAAGACACACTGCTGTGGGCTGATATGTTAGCAGGAAAAATAGATTTAAATGAGTTGAGGGTCATTAGAACATATAGAACTTTTAAAAAGTTAGGTATAGATAAATCTATAGAGTTTTGCGAAGAATTTTATAGAAA
>CAUUJQ010000163.1:0-3028 GCA_963545445.1 uncultured Veillonella sp.
CTTCCTGTCACCAGTATCGGGGAGGTAACATCTACAGTATAACAAAAATCCACAAACTATAAAATAAACATTCCAAACAAACTATAAAATCCCCCTAAAAAACACATCACTCTACAAAAACATCCACCAAGAAAAGCCGCGTTGCTTACTAAAAACATTCACGTAGGGCAGTTTTTAGAAGTGACGCGGCTTTTCGCCTTTTCAGAAGCGCTGCGGCTTTTCCTCCCCCCTCGAGTGCCCCCCCATAGAAACAACATATCTTATCACACAATACGATAATGCAAAAGAAAAGCCGTGTTACTTACTGAAAACTTTCACGAAGGGCAGTTTTCAGAAGTAACACGGCTTTTCGCCACACTTCATATCCTCAAACGAGATATGCTGTTTCTATTTGAACTCGTTGCAAAGAGCTGCAAACATCTCTGCATCTGGTTTCACCACGTCATGCACTAACGCACGAGCATGTGGACCACCGTTGGCAGCATATAATGCTTGTTCAAAGGATGGTTTTGTTGTATCTTGATAAATCAAGCCTGTTACAAGACCATTTGTTTCCCCTAACATAGCAAATGCTTCTGCACGGTTTGTTGGATCGTAACCTTCTGGCAAGTTCACTAAATTATCTTTGAAGTAATCATAGCCATTTTGTTTATTGTACGTTACGCAAGGGCTGAACACGTTAATGAAAGAGAATCCTTCATGTTGCATACCTTGTTTAATCAAATCCACCAATTGCGCACGGTTTACCATGTAACTTTGTGCCACGAAAGTAGCACCGGAAGCGATAGCTGTTTCGCAAATTGGCAATGGACTTTCAAAAGAACCATGTGGAGACGTTTTTGTCACAAAGCCCACATCAGAACGAGGAGATGTTTGACCTTTTGTCAAACCATATACATGGTTATCCATAACTATATACGTCACATTGACGTTGCGTTTGAAAGCATGAATCGTATGGCCCATACCGATCGCGAAGGCATCACCGTCACCGCCACAAACCACTACATTCATATCTTCGTTCGCTAATTTCACACCTTGTGCATAGGGAAGTGCACGACCATGTGTAGTATGCGCACCATAGGCATAGAAGTAACCACCGATACGGCTAGAGCAACCGATACCAGAGATAACAGCCAATTTTTCAGGCGCAATATCAAGAGCTGCTACTGCATCAGCGATAGCTGCTTGAACCCCATAGTGACCACAACCTGGGCACCAGTTAGGGCGGATGTCATTTCTATATTGATTTGCTGTTGCCATTATAAAACCTCCTTAATTGCCACTTTCACATAAGATGTTGTAAATGGATTACCATCATATTTTAAGCAACTAGAAAGTTTTTCTTTATTCGGCATATGGATGCGGAATAAGTTAGTCAATTGACCTGTTGCATTTTGCTCGCAGATCACAACTTTTTTAGCACTGTTATAGAATGGTAGCAATTGTTCTTTCGGGAACGGTTTAATTAAGCGAAGTTGTAAATGGTTCACTTTGTGGCCTTCTGCCTCTAATTCTACCACTGCTTCTTCGATAGCACCACGGCTAGAGTTAATACCGATCACAAGAACATCTGCTTCCTCATGTTTTGCATTGTTCAAGAATGGTTCGTATACATCTGCTACTGTAGATAATTTACGGAAGCGTTTATCTGTTTGTGCCACGTGCATAGAAGGCGCTTCTGCTGGTTTACCTTCTTCGTTATGCTCAAGGCCAGTAGACAAGAATAGACCGTTTTTCATACCTGGGATAGTACGAGGGGAAATACCGCTTTCAGTCAATTCAAAACGTTTGAAATACTTAGGAGCTTCCAATGCTGGCAACTCTTCTTCTTTCATCAAATGACCACGTTCAATACCAACACGGTTCAAATCAAATGTTGGTACAGATTGTTTATTCAAGCCTTGTTGTAAATCAGGCATGAAAATAACTGGACATTGGTATTGTTCTGCCAAGTTGAAAGCATGTTGAATTTCATAGAAACATTCTTCAATGCTTGTCGGTGCGATAACGATATTGGAGTAATCGCCATGCGCATTGTAGCAAGCTGCATCGATATCGGATGTTTCCACTTTTGTAGCCATACCTGTAGATGGGCCAGAACGTTGTACATCGATGATCAACATTGGTAATTCCGCCATGGACGCCATGGACAAGGATTCTGCCATCAAGCTCAAACCAGGGCCAGATGTACATGTAAAGCCACGAACACCAGCATATACGCCACCCATCGCCATCATACAAGCAGCAATTTCGTCTTCTGTTTGTACCACTGTGGCACCGATTTTGTCCATTTTCTTAATCATGTATTCCATCACTTCAGACGCTGGCGTAATCGGATAGGATGCCATGAAACGGGAACCTGCCGCAATCGCACCCAATGCTAATGCTTCGTTACCCAGCAAGAACATTTGGTCTTTTGGTTCCGGTTTATCTAATGTATCTACCTCTACATCACCCAATTGTTCTTTCACAAGATCATAACCCAATTGGAATGCTTGTAAGTTTTTATTAATAATATCTTCGGATTTTTTTGCAAAACGAGCTTTGATTGCTGTCAAGAATAACTCTGTTTCAAAACCCAATAGAGCCACAGACATACCCAATGCCACGATATTACGCATCAACAAGGAACCTTGTTGTAATGCTGTTTCAGAAATTGGCAAGGATAAGCAAGTCACACCTGTGCCTGTGAAAGCTTCAAAATTAGGATTTACTTTGCTGTCGCAAATGATAAAGCCACCTTCACGCACTTCTTTACCGTGCATATCCACTGTTTCTTGATCTAATGCCACCAAGAAATCGATATGCTCACCGACTGTCATAATTTGTTCTAATGCGATACGTAATGCAAATGTTGTGTGACCACCTTTGATACGAGATGCAAACAAACGTTGGCTGTACAAGGAATAGCCTTCTTTGGCAAGTATGGTAGCTAAAATTTCGCCACAACTTTCAATACCTTCACCTTGCTGACCGCCCATTTTCCAGATAAAATCTTTACGTTTTTGCAAGAGATTCACCCTCCTTA
>CAUUJQ010000164.1:0-3007 GCA_963545445.1 uncultured Veillonella sp.
GCAATGGCGTAATGTTAGGAAATGGCCGCACATTCATGTTCTCCTTAACGGCAAATCTATAATGTAAAATACTGGTGAAAGTAGTATTTCCCAAATGATAAGAGCTGTAACGAAATACGGGATACCTGTATTTCGTTACAGTTTCTTTTTTCTAAGAAACAGGAAGTTAACAATCTACATAACTTGTTTCTGTGCAGAACTGAAATGAGCCGGATTCGATAGGAATGATTTGGTATATTGCATAATGCGATTGAACATTGCCTATAGAACTCATTTGCTTATGGAATTTAGTGATTTTAGTCGATATTAGAAAGGAGATACATGGTACGTAAAAATATATCTTCATCCTATACATCGGATACGAATGCCTCTTTCTTTGGAAAGTTTACAGGTCAAATGCTATTGGCCTTACTTATCCTAGGTTTAGGTAGTTTCGTGTTCTTGTCGGTAGGGGCTAGGTCTATTTCGCTAGAGATGATCTGGGCTAGTATTTGGAACGGAACGGCGAACATAGATGGGATTGTCATCAACACCATTCGGATTCCTCGGTTATTGGTGGCTTTCATCTGCGGCATTCATTTTGCCGTGGCAGGAGCGTTGATGCAAGGGATTACGAACAATCCTATGGCGAGCCCGTCCATTTTAGGGGTCAATGCAGGGGCTAGTTTTGGGCTAGCTATCGCTATGATTGCGTTCCCTATGGCGAGTTTGAATATGACTATTCTGTTTAGTTTTTTAGGGGCTGGATTGGCGACGGCTTGTATTTTATACTTAGCCAATCGAGGGATGGCAAAGGGCTCTAAGGTGTACTTAGCCTTGGCGGGTAGTGCGATTAGCGCTATCTTCATGGCGGTCACACAGGCTCTAGTTGTCTTTTTTGATGTAGCACAAGATATGAGCTACTGGACGGCTGGCGGTATTGGTGGTGTGCGTATGGAGCAAGTGTTGTTAGTGGCTCCATGGACGCTCATCGGCGTGTTGATTGCCTTAGCTATTTCTAAACAAATTACCTTGCTCAGCCTAGGTGACGAGGTAGTTGTTGGCTTAGGTGGAAAGCTCACACAAATTCGTTTATTGGCGGGGCTTACCGTATTGCTATTGAGTGGTTCTGCTGTAGCCATTGCGGGACCGATCGGCTTTGTAGGTCTCATTGTGCCGCATATGGCGCGATACATGGTAGGGCTAAGTTATGAAAAAGTGATTCCTTTTTCTGCTGTCTTAGGGGCTATCGTGGTGATCGTAGCAGATACGGTAGCACGTGTAGTGTCGCCTCCATTTGAAGTGCCTTTAGGGGCAGTGACCGCTTTAGTAGGGGTTCCTTTCTTTCTCTATTTAGCGAATCGAAAGGAGGCTAACTAATGCATCAAGGTAGACGATTTGCCATGTGGGCCATTGGTTTGCTAGTGGCATTGGCAGTGATGTTTGTGGGCCACTTAAGAACGGGATTTTCTGAGTTCTCCTATATGGACTTAGTGCGTATTATGGCGGGCTATGGGACAGAGTGGCAAGAACGGGTTGTCTTCGATTTCCGTATGGTTCGATCTGTGTTGGCGATTTGTATCGGGGCGGGCTTAGCGTTGTCTGGGGCCATCTTTCAGACCATCACGCGCAATGAACTAGCCAGTCCTAGTGTGCTCGGTGTCAATGCAGGTGCTGGTGTAGCGGTGATGTTGTACATTTATTTTGAGCCAGCCAATGCGATCACTACGATTTGGAAAGCGCCATTATTTGCCATCATTGGCGGTGGACTAGCAGCGCTACTTATTTTCCGCATGTCCTACCGCAAAGGACGTAGTTTATCTCCTATGACATTGATTCTGAATGGTATTGCTCTATCCGCAGGGATCCATGCGGTGCAAATGGTGACGATGGTGACCTTGAGTCCAGATAAGTTCAATCAAATTAATACTTGGCTCATCGGTACGATTTTTGGCAACAGCTGGAATCATGTGATGGTGCTAGCGCCCATTGTAGCGATTGGAGCCATTGTGTTATATTGTTACTCCACAAAACTGAACGTGCTGAATCTGAATGAGGAAACGGCTATTGGTTTAGGGGCACGCATCACGAAAGAACGGGTAACATTCCTTTGCATTGCTGTTGCCATTGCCTCTTCCTGTATCGCTGTGGGCGGTAGCATTGGGTTTATCGGCCTTGTGGCGCCCCATATTGCGCGGCGCTTAGTGGGTGTAAACCATCACTATTATTTACCAGTTACCTTATTGTTGGGGGCTCTATTGTTGCTTTCAGCAGACTGGTTAGGACAAGTCATCATTGCGCCAGATGAGATGCTAGTCGGCATCATCGTGGCATTGGTGGGTGCACCTTATTTTCTATATGTATTGGCACGGACGAGAGGATAAACTATGGCATTTGAATTACAACACGTTTCTACTGGATATGAACATAAGATTATCAGTAAGGACGTAGATATTAGGATTCCTTTGGAAAAGGTAACAGCCTTGATTGGATCCAATGGATGCGGTAAATCCACTCTGTTAAAAACGATTTGCCGAATCATTGCACCAAAAGGGGGCTCCGTTATTTTAAACGGCGAGGATATTCATAAAAAAGATACGAAAGAATTGGCGAAACAGTTGGCAATTTTGCCGCAGAACCCGATGGCACCAGGGTCTTTGACGGTACGAGATCTCATTAGCTATGGTCGGGCTCCGCATAAATCTGGTATTTTGCAACGTGAAAGCCAACAGGATCGCGACTTAATCGATTGGGCGATTGACGTGACAGACTTGCATAAATTTGCGCACACACCGATTCAGAATTTATCTGGCGGACAGCGTCAACGGGCTTGGATTGCTATGGCTATTGCGCAAGATACAGATATTCTATTCCTAGATGAACCTACTAGTTATCTAGATATTTCCCATCAAATGGATGTATTGGAGCTCGTGGAACGCTTGAACCAAGAGTATAAGAAAACTGTCATCATGGTTATTCATGAATTGAACCAAGCAGCTCGCTATGCGGATCATATCATTGCTATGAA
>CAUUJQ010000165.1:0-2992 GCA_963545445.1 uncultured Veillonella sp.
TTAAGTAGAAATTCTCCTTCTACCGTTCGCTTGATAATCGAATTTAATTCGCCTACTGAGTAGGGTTTCATTGTCGCTCTCCTTCCACTATCATCGCTCCATAGGCATTGCCTGAGGCATTGTCTGCACTATATTTTGAGGAGACACAGAGTACATCTAAATCATGGTGATGTCCCCAATGGCTTAATCGGTCTTGCAAATAGGCATTGGCCATGACACCACCAGCTGTGATCAAGGTAGATACAGGATGTTTCTTGAGAATGTGCTCCAAGGCTTTTTCTAAAGATGTACCAATGCATTGGAACACAGAGGATGCTAATTGCTGTGCTTCTTTTACGGTATTAAAAGACTCTCGATGTGACCAATCTATGGGCGCTAATTGCTGTAATTCCCACCAACGCATGCCGGCACTGTAAGGCCCACCAAAACTGATATCACTGTCTTTTACAGAAACTGGTAATACGGACTCGTAGGCATACTTTGATTTTCTAGCCAATGTTTCCATACTAGGACCGGCTGGAAACTTTAGGCCCATAAGAACACCGATTCTATCTACCAATTGTCCTGCCGCAATGTCATTACTAGCTCCTAATATGGTGGTATCAAAGCCACTACCCTCGATACGTTCACAGAGGACGAATTCGCTAGTTCCACCCGACAGATGTAAGCTTAAAAACGGTCCTTCTGGGATTTCTCCAATTTCACGTAAAGCTGCCCAAATGTGATTTTCTTGATGTGAAAATACATGGACCGGTACTTTCAGGCAATGTGCAAGGCTATTGGCTACATTGAGACCAACGAGAAATGCGGGCATATAGGAATCTTCTTCTCGTCTAGGGAAACCACTGACACCAATGCCAGCAATGGGCTCATCTATAGGTAATGTTTCAATGAGTGTGCTGAGGGCTCGTGTATGTTGGAACACCATTTGTGATTGTTGTAAACCACGCTTTCCTTGTGGCACTTCTAATAATTTTCTTGATTCTTTAATCAACTGACCATATTCATCAACAATAGCGCAAGAGGTTGTGTAACAACTGGTATCAATTCCTAAATAATAGGCCATATTATTGTCTCGATTTTGCTAGATTATGTAATATAGCATTAATGTATTTGTAGCTAGTTTCTCCGCCATATTCTTTGGCTAAGATAACAGCTTCATTGATTGTGATCGTAGCTGGCGTATCCGGTTGTGGATGTAAAAGTTCCCAGGCTCCCATGCGTAAAATAGAAAGCTCAACTTTTGGGAAACGATCCATTTTTCGCTTCGGGGAAAACTCTTGTAATACAGCATCTAACTCCGCTTGCTCTTGCGCAACCCCCTGAATTAATTGTTCTGCAAAGGCTTTTGCCTTTCCAGGAATTTCAAATTGATCGAGAATAGATTCTTGTGTGCATTCAGAGTTAAATGATTCAGAATAAATAGTTTGAAAAGCATATGCTCTTGCTAACCTACGATGGTTCATTGCTAGGTTCCTTTCTTTCAAGTCCGTCGATATGGACATCCACACGAACTCGGTATAAATCTAACATATTCCGTAAATCTTGACGGATTTGTTGTTGAATTTGTTTTGCCACTTGTAAAACATGGCATGTATCGTATAAACGTAAATATAAATTGATTTCAATAAATGCTTCCCCCTGGTCATCACGTTTATGTTTGATGTTCATACCAGGCCAACGCTTCTGCCCCAATTTTTGTGAAATTTCTTCTACAACGCCATCAAAAAATCGCTTACTCATGGAATGAATTTCATCAAAAGAAGATAGGACTCTTTCAGTGACATCTAAAATAACAGCATCTGTTATTTCTACCTCAAAATGATCTGTCATAGGTCCTCCTAAGTGATGGGATTTTCAAATACGATATCTTGTACATAAATGTCTACATTATTCACAGTAGCCTCTGTCATATCGACCAAGGCAGTTTTCACACGTTCCTGCAAGCGAAGAGCAATGTCGGGTACACGATATCCATAATAGACAACGATGTGTAGAGATACTTGTAGGGAACCATCTTCCAAAACTTGTACTTTTACACCTTCCATGGCGTTTTTCCTGCCAAATATGCTGCTCACCGTATCTCCAAATGTTGTACTCATACCAGCAACACCTTTCGTTTCTAGTGCTGTCATGGTAGCAATCATTTCATAAACAGAATGATCGAACTGTATTAGTCCTTCAAAAAAGCGATTATCTTCCATATGTTTACCAAAAAAAGCATTTGTCGTCCTACCACAGGCCAACAAATGCTTTTAATTACAATACTATACGAGTTGTTAAAAGATCAAATCTGTGGTTTAAGCACGTTCAATATATTGTCCAGTACGTGTATCAACACGTAATACATCGTCTACTTCGATGAATAAAGGTACTTTTACAACATAACCTGTTTCTAATGTAGCAGGTTTATTACCACCAGTTGCAGTATCGCCACGGATACCAGGGTCAGTTTCAACTACACGTAACTCAACAGCTACAGGCAAGTCGATACCGATTACAATGCCTTGGAAGAACATAATGGATACTTCCATATTTTCTAACAAGAAGTTTTTAGCGTCGCCTAATTGGTCAATTGTTAACTCAATTTGGTCATATGTTTCATTGTCCATGAATGTATAGGCACCATCGGACTCATATAAGTACGCCATACGACGACGGTCAACATGAGCTTTTGGTACTTTTTCACCAGCATTGAAAGTACGTTCTACTACAGCACCTGTTTGTAGATTTTTCAATTTAGCACGCACGAAAGCTGCACCTTTACCTGGCTTAACATGTTGAAAGTCAACTACTTGCCACACATTACCGTCTAATTCGACAGTTACGCCTGGACGAAAATCATTACTGGAAATCATTGTAAATCCCTCCATTACACATTTAGTTCTATTAAATCCTTAGGAGTTTTTGTGAGTACTTCACAGCCCTCCTTAGTAACGATAACTGTATCTTCAATACGCAGTCCCATATGACCGGATAGATAAATACCTGG
>CAUUJQ010000166.1:0-2971 GCA_963545445.1 uncultured Veillonella sp.
TTAATCGTAAATCACATGGAACCTGATCACTGTGCTACCTTAGTAGAATTATTAGACCGCTATCCAAATGTGAAAATGGTGGGCAACAAAACAACATTCCGCTTCTTCGAACAATTCTATGGTCGCCCAGCTCCTAACAACTACTATGAAGTAAAAGAAGGAGACACTATCGATCTTGGTCACCATAAACTTCACAGCTACACCATGCCAATGGTTCACTGGCCAGAAGTAACTTGTACTTACGAAGCAACTACAGGCACCTTATTCTCTGCTGATGCATTTGGTACATTCGGTACTATCAACGGTAACATCTTCGCTGATCAATTAGATTTTGACCGTGTATATGAAGATGAAGCTCGTCGTTATTACACAAATATCGTAGGTAAATATGGTGCACAAGTTCAAAATGCATTGAAAAAAGCATCTTCCTTAGATGTAAAAATCATCGCACCACTTCATGGACCAATTTGGAGAACACCTGATAGCATTTCTTACATCATCAATAAATACATGCATTGGAGCACTTACAATGCAGAGAAAAAAGGCGTTGTCATTGCTTTTGGTTCCATGTATGGCAACACTGCTGAAATGGCACAACAGTTGGCGAAATTGTTATCCTTACGCGGTGTGACGGATATCCGCATTTATGATGTATCTAAAACAAATCCATCTTACATCATTTCCGATGCATGGAAATATAGTCATCTAGTATGTATGGCACCAACTTACAACTTAGGCTTATACTTGACTATGGAAAACTTATTACATGAATTACATGCATTGAACTTCCATAATCACAAAGTTTCTATCGTAGGTAACCATTCCTGGGCATCTGGCGCGATGAAACGCATGGTTGAGTACTTCACAAATGAATTCAAAAACATGGAAATCGTTGGTACTCCACTAGATATCAAAGGAGCTTTACACGACGAACAATTACCATTATTTGAAGAATTAGCAGATTCCTTTGTTGGTTCATTAGAATATACATATTTTAAAAATTTAAAATAAAACCACGCGACTCTACGCCGTAGGGTCGCTTTTGATGTATCGAACTGTAAGTAATCTCACCATTCATATAGTCATCTACATTCTACAATAAAAATGATTACATATATAGCAAATGAGCTATCCTGAAGGGTATCCCCTTCCATGGATAGCTCATTTTTATATGCCATATATCACTGACTGTCTACGATAGCAATATGATTTGAAATAGCAAACATGTACTCAATCTCTAACGATGATAACGACCTACCATACGCGCCCCTTTAGGAGCTTCTAAAATCATAGACCATATCATGCCATGTCGTGCTGCTGCTCGCAAGGATTCCTTTCTTGAGGAACTGTAATGACTTGGTGCCATGTCTTGTATGTCTTTCATAGATGTTCTAGCAGTTTCCTTTTGTGTCATCTCTACACCGTCATGGACTGCAGCTCGTCTTGCCTCTGTATCGTATGTCCCTGAGTACACTGGCCGCTCATACATGTCTGAGTACACTGGCTTCTTATACATATCTGCATCCACTGGATTACCTGTACTCACCGCGCTCTCTGAAGTGTTTCTCATTATTACATCGGCTGGCACTTGTACTGGCACCTCTGGCACCTCAGATTCTTCTGAATCCCGTGAAAGTGTAATCCCGTAGTACTCTTCCATTTCTTCCCAAGTCATGTCTTTACTGGGAATAGGTTTTCCTTGGCTTTCCTCAGTAGGTTTTGCTTTTTTAAAAATGAAAGACCCTAAGATAATCAGAATGAGTATCCCTAATTCCATAGTTGGATACCTCCTTGTACCTTATTCATGACCGCCTTTACCATCAATAGTAGCTGCATAGTCGCCTTCAGAAATGCTTTCGCGCATTTTTGTATCTGCCATAATATTATTCATTGAATAGTAGTCCATAACGCCCAAATTACCTTCACGCAACGCTTGGGACAAAGCTTTTGGTACTTCTGCTTGAGCTTCTACTACTTTCGCTTGCATTTCTTGTGTGTGAGCACGCATTTCTTGTTCTTGAGCCACCGCCATAGCACGGCGTTTTTCTGCTTGGGCTTGAGCGATTTTTTTGTCCGCTTCCGCTTGATCTGTCATTAATTGGGCACCAATATTGCGTCCCACATCTACGTCGGCAATATCGATGGACAAGATTTCAAAGGCTGTACCTGCATCTAATCCTTTGTTCAATACTGTGCGTGAAATGTGATCTGGATTTTCCAATACATCGGTGTGCTCTTCAGAGGAACCTACAGTAGTAACGATACCTTCCCCAACACGAGCGATGATTGTGGCTTCCCCAGCACCACCCACTAAACGGTCAATATTAGCTCGCACCGTTACGCGAGCACGTACTTTCAATTCAATACCATTTTTAGCTACCGCAGAAATGATTGGTGTTTCAATAACCTTTGGATTAACGGACATTTGCACCGCTTCTAACACATCACGACCCGCCAAATCGATAGCCGCTGAACGTTCAAAAGTCAATTCCATAGTCGCCCGTTCCGCCGCAATCAATGCATCTACTACACGATCCACGTCGCCGCCCGCTAAATAATGAGCCTCTAATTGGTCTACCGTCACATCTAAGCCCGCTTTATTGGCTTTCACCAAAGGCAGCACAATTTGAGACGGAGATACACGGCGCAAACGCATACCAATGAGGGTCATAATACTGACATTGACGCCCGCTGCTAATGCAGATACCCAAAGTCCTAATGGGACAAAATGTAAAAATAAAGAAATACCGATGATGAGAATAATCGGAAAAATAATGAATCCCACAGTTCCAATAATTGTTTCCATAGTGCCTCCTATCTTTCTGTAGCTCTCACTACAATACGACCTCCTGTAACAGATACAATGGTTACCTCTGTACCAGGTTCATAAAATTCACCATCAGTGACTACATCGAGGAAAGTATCTTCCACAATGATCGTCCCTGCTGGTCGTAATACCGTTTTTGTATGT
>CAUUJQ010000167.1:0-2963 GCA_963545445.1 uncultured Veillonella sp.
TAACAAAGACAGGATGGCACATATTATTATATTTTTCCCTACCGATGTGTATGGACAAAAGGAACCAGTGTGGATTCCTATCGATAAACATGGACATAAAGCGATTGGGGCCTGCGTGGAAGCCTTGCAGGAGCACTCAAAACTGCGACCTATGGAATTATTGCAGACTTGGGATGGGGTGACTATTGCCTTATTGCAAGAGCAAATGAAAGTACTGCAAAGTCCAACAGCAGGTGTCTCATCGGTAGCCCTAGGGAGTCCGCAGTTCAGAAAATCGGAAACCATTGTGGAAGAGGAACCGACTCATGAAGAAGAGGGCCTTTATACAGAGGTTGATATAGAGGATGACCACCTAGATGGGGAAGCGGTAGAATCTGATAGCATGCCGGTGGAATCCATGTCGGGAGAATGTGGAGAAATGCTGGTGCAATCTATGAAAGAAGGCACAAAAGCAGGTGTATTTGATATCATCCGCATGACGCAAATCGAGGCGGGCATGACCTTGATGCGTTTACTTCGCTTCCATCATAAAGAGGTACATGAGCGATTATTTTCTACGAATCCAGTTCGCAAAAAATCTGTACTTCGTGAGATGAAGCCGAAAAAAGTAGGCTACTTTACAATGCTAGAAAAACTAGAAGAACTCATGACACGATTGAGCATCATTTGGGTTCGCAAAGAAGCCTATGATCTGGTGGATGGTGAGCTAGTACCACTACGAGCTATCCGAAGTGAAGACCATATGTTACCATGGGATATTGAAGTGGCTGAACGACCAGACACCATAGAAAATCCATCTGTGTTTGCATTAGCGCAAGCCCTAGAGGCGAGTGGGTCTATGAATGTATATACTACCTATGCTAGAGGTGTAGCGGTGTTAGTAGCCCATGAAGAGCGATTAGCAGAAGAAGAGGCAAGACAGCAACGGGAAGAGGAAGAACGGCTAGAACAACAGCGGTTAGAAGAAGAGCGTAAAGCCGAACTACAACGACAACGAGAAGAGGAATTGCGAAAAGTCCAAGAAGCGGAAGAAGAAAAAGCCTATGAACTTTCACCAGAAGAAATCAAAGCACTAGTGGCAAAAGTGAAAGAGTTAGAAGAGGAAAATGAGTCCTTGCGCGAGGCATACACCGCATTGGAAGATAAAAATGAGACATTGCTAGCAGAAAATAACTCCTTGCACAAGGAGAATAAACAGCTGCATATCGATTATGATCGGTTGTTAGAAGAATTGGATGGACATACGGATCCAGATGCGCTAGATATAGTACAAACACCGCATGGTGTGGCATATACAGATGAGCAAGGTAACTTGTATATGTCGAAAGTGGGACGCTTATTCGATGGTGGCGACAGCGATGAGGATATGCCAGAAGGAGACTTCATCTTGCTTCGTGGGGAAGAAAAAGACCTGTATCCGCATGAAGTGCGTGATTTAGTGTTAGATATGTTGGCAGATTATAAGAAATTATGCGCGCCAAATTCTCGCCGTGAGCATGTCATTCAAGATTTGTTAGAGGCAAACCATTTTAAAAACTCCATTCGCAAACGCCGTGAAGAGTTGAAAAATAAAATTCGTACCTATCGTAAAATGGACTCTAGTTTCGAATCCTATTTGCGTAGCATCGGATTCCAAGTGACTGGAAAAGGGAAACATTATAAATGGACCTATTTTGATGACCCACGGTATGTGATTACCGCAGGCAAGACTATCAGTGATGGTTGGTGTGCAGGGTTGAATATTTATTCTGTCATTGAACGATTGATGTTGTAGTCCCTAGGTGTTGCCTAGAGAAGGCCTATAAAAAGCATATAAAAAAAGGAAAGTTGATTCGCATCAGCTTTCCTCTTTTTTGTTAGAAGCTATTTTGTAACAGCTCCTGTTAGTTAGAAGGATTTATTTTGTAGTACTTTGTTATTTATTGACCCCTTCTTGTAAGGCTTGTAAATAGTCTTTGACAGGGTTGATATCGTTTTTACTGCATTGTAAGAAATGAGCTAGGATACATTGCAGTGTTTCTTCGGAATAAGATTGTAATTCACCAGTCATGTATGTTTCCACAGACGTATGGGTCATGGAATTATCCTTGGATTGAATCGGTCTATGATGTGTATCATAGCCTGGTGTTTCTGCTTGGATAGCCAGTTCCCATTTCATGTACAGTGCCATAATGGCAGTCACTAAGGAAATTTTAGTGGATGACATAGGTGGCAATTTATCTTTGATGGCCAAGAATTCATCAGGGTGAGTGAAAGCCATCATATAACCGTATTTAAAGGTAACTAAGTTGTGCCCTTTCATACGTGCCACTTCTAAATCGTGCAAATAGGATTGTAATACCGGTGTGGAATACATAGACCAATAGGCATGGCGGGACACGATGAAGTTAGCCATTTGATCCTGGCAAGGAGAGCGATGGCCCACATTTTGTGTACTCGTAAAGAGAGGCCATTCTTGTTGAATGATGGAAATAATTAAATCGTCTTTCATAATAGAGCTCCTATTCTACCCAAGAATCTTCTCCACGGAGAAGTGGATCTTGAATGCATTGAACGACTTCTTTAGCTTGATACGTTAAGAAATCAATGGGACTTGTACTTAAGCCATTGCGCTGTAACTCTTGGATAATGGCAGTGCATAAGCGATCGATGTGAGGTTTTGTATCTCTAATCGGTGCCTCTAGTAATTCGGTAATCCCATGTTTGACCGTATTTCCTAAAATAGGAAGGGTACAGCTGTGGCGATACAGCCATTTGTAGAATGGCGCATAGGATTTATTCAATAGATGCACAAGTAGCATGTAATGGTGGACAAATTGATGCAACGCTAAGCTTGCGGCAATAGTGTCACCACGTTGTAACATGCGAGGTAAGTTATACTGACCAGACTGTGCTAGTTGGTTTAATTCATAGGCGATTTTACGGAGCCGAATGTCCTCTGGATAGTAGGCCAATAAGCGCTG
>CAUUJQ010000168.1:0-2961 GCA_963545445.1 uncultured Veillonella sp.
AATGACGCAACACATGAAAGAGATGATGTGCTGTATCTGCAGGTAACTGGATACTTTCATCAATGATGCCATCAATAAATATTTTTTTCATATATTTCCTAACTTATACTAAGGCAAAGGTATGCCAAGGGCCCTCTACCATTTCTTCGATAATAGTCCAGTGGTTAGTAATATACGGCATAATTTCATCATACCGATCATCCACAATACCACTTATTATTAGTATACCATTATCGTGCAATTTTTCCCTAATCATAGGCAATAAAATTTTTAATGGATCCACCGTAAGGTTTGCTAAAATGAGATGCGCTTTTCCGTGAAAGTCATCACTTAAATTGCCATGAATGATGGTAGCATCTATGCCATTATGATCACAGTTTTCCTTCGCCTGTATAGCTGCCTCTTCTTCTAGGTCAATACCTACCAAGTTGGGTATCCCCAGATGATGTGCGGCTAGTAATAATATACCTGTTCCCGTACCTATATCTAGACATACTTGTTCTGTTATGGGCGTTGCGATGGTATGCAGATATTTACCAAGCAGAGCAGCGCAGTTTCTCGTCGTTTCATGGTCCCCTGTTCCAAAGGATAGCTTAGTATCCATGGTCATGACCACATCTTGTTCCGTCGCAAGTGGATCTTTCGAGGGGTCATAGCTTTGCCAAGCGGGACAAATCACAAGGTCTGGTAATAATCGGGTAGGCATAATATATTGTTGCCAGCTATGATACCATTGCTCATCATCAACAGTTTTACTTTCCATATCTTCATAGGAAATATTAGCCTCTTGTAACGCTGTTTCTATCATCTGTACCCATTGTACCTCATCTTTGTCCGCACCTAAATAGAGGGTCACTCGACTAACGCTAGGATTATCTTCTATTGTTTCTTCTATGTATCCATTACTTTCTATATCATTAAAAATGGCAGCCATTTCATCAATGACTGCCACTTCTACAGTAATGGATATTTCTATCCATTTCATAGATGACTCCTTACTTACCAAGATTTAATCTTGGCAAAATAACTGTTTCACCTTATCACTTAAATTTTCTAATATGCTTTTGTTCACTTTCAAAGTATTTACATCTTCTTTGTTTTCTGCAGCAAACTCCACTAACAATTGGCGTTGTTTGTCCGTCAATTTTTTCGGAGTTTCTACAGTGATCACCACGTGCTGATCGCCACGTTGGCTAGGTTGACGTAAATACGGAACGCCTTGTCCTCTAATTCTGAAAGCTGTCCCTGTTTGTGTGCCTTCTGGAATTTTCAGCTCCACTTTACCTTCTAACGTAGGAACTTGGATGGTAGCCCCCAAGGCCGCTTGGGAGAAAGAAATACTTTGACGAATAACAACATCGTTGCCACTGCGTTCAAATTCCTTATCTCTCATGACAGAAATATATACGTATAAGTCTCCTCTAGGACCGCCTAATGTACCTGGTTCGCCTTCACCGGACACACGTAACCGTGCACCATCATCGACACCGGCAGGGATTTTGATTTCAATATCTCGGCGTTTGAGAGACTGTCCTTGACCACGGCATACTCTACAAGGTTTTTCAATCACCTTGCCACGACCACCGCAACGAGAACATGTGCGAACAGTTTGCATACGGCCTAATGGAGTATTTTGAATGACAGCTTCTTGACCACTTCCTTGACAGTTAGGACATGTATCTACTTTAGATCCTGGTTCACCACCAGTACCATGACAATGGTCACATTCTTCATGGCGTTGTACATTTACTTTCATCGTTGTGCCGAACACAGCATCACGGAATGAAATACGTACATCTTGGCGCAAGTCGGCACCGCGCTCAGGGCCACGTGGACCACGTCCACCGCCACCGCCGAACATATCAAAGATATTGCCAAAAATATCTTCGAATCCGCCGCCACCGAAACCGCCACCAAAGCCACCACCACCGAAACCACCGCCAAAACCACCAGCGGAGTTACCTCCGCCAGCAGTAAAGGCATCATGACCATATTGATCATATTGTGCTTTTTTAGTGTCATCGGACAAGACTTCGTAGGCTTCATTCACTTCTTTAAAGTTCTTTTCTGCCTCTTCTGGATTGTCACGATTTACGTCTGGATGGTATTGACGTGCTTTCTTACGAAAGGCTTTCTTAATTTCATCTTGGGATGCGTTTTTGTTGACGCCAAGGACGTCATAATAATCACGAGCCATTACCTATGTCCCTTCTTATTATTTTTTGTCTTCGTCAACTACAGTATAGTCAGCGTCTACTACATTATCATCTTGTTTAGGAGCTTCTTGTCCACCTTGTTCGCCTTGTGCTTGCGCTTGTTCGTACATTTTAGAGGACAATTCATATAAAGGAGCTGTCAATGCTTCGCTATCAGCTTTGATTTTCTCAATATCGCCAGACTCAATAGATGCTTTTAATGTTTCTGTCGCTTTTTTCACAGCTTCTAATTGCGCTGCATCTGCTTTACCTTCGAAGTCTTTTACTGCTTTTTCAGCTTGGTATACCAAGTTATCTGCATTGTTTTTCACTTCTACTTCTTCTTTTTTCGCTTTATCTTCAGCTGCATGTGTTTCAGCTTCTTTTACCATGCGATCGATTTCTTCATCACTCAAACCGGAAGAAGATGTAATTGTAATAGCTTGCTCTTTACCAGTACCAAGATCTTTTGCTTTTACATTTACGATACCATTCGCATCGATGTTGAAAGTAACTTCAATTTTAGGTACTCCACGAGGAGCTGCTGGGATACCGGACAATTCGAAACGGCCCAATGTTTTGTTAGCTGCCGCCATGTCGCGTTCCCCTTGCAATACATGGATATCAACGGAAGGTTGGTTATCTGCTGCTGTGGAGAATACTTGAGATTTAGATGTAGGGATTGTCGTGTTGCGGTCGATAATGCGAGTGAAGATACCACCCATAGTTTCGATACCTAAGGACAATGGAGTTACGTCAAGTAACA
>CAUUJQ010000169.1:0-2960 GCA_963545445.1 uncultured Veillonella sp.
TGGTGACAGTAAGTAAGGTTCTAGCTAAATCTGGTGGTATCCATGAATGAAAAAATAGGGGTATAGGACAAAATATCATATTTGACAAGGAATCTTTTTTTCGTATACTTAAAGATGATATATTAATGAATTTAGTTCTATAGCTGTATTAGAATTTAATCTTATATGAGTTGGACTTTATATACTGCAAGTTAGTTATTGCAATATAGTTACAGAAAAGGAGTAAAGTATGTTATTAGCAGAAGAAAAAATTGCTACTGCCACAGCAGTAGGTGCTGAGAAAGTAGCAGAACATGTAGAAGAAAGTATTTCTTTTGTGGACCATATTCAATCGTTACTGATTGAATATATACCAAGCATCATTTTGGCTATTGTCGTGCTGATTGTAGGCCGCTATTTAGCTCTATTTGTCAGAGGAGTAGTAGTGCAATTGATGAGCCGCGCCAATTATGATCAAACGGTGAGGACTTTCACCTCTCAGATTATTTACTATGTTCTATTGTCTGTGGTAGTGTTATCCGCGTTGTCCTTAGTAGGGTTCCCAACGAATAACTTCTTGGCAGCGTTTGGTGCTTTTGGTATTGCGATCGGGTTAGCATTACAAAATAATATGTCCAATTTAGCGTCGGGATTAATTATCTTGGCATTTAAACCGTTTAAAGCGGGGGATTGGATTTCTGTGAATGGTGCAGAAGGATCAGTAAAAGCGATTCATTTATTGAACACCACCATAGCGACAAAAGAAAATCGTATCGTTTTCATCCCAAATTCTGAAATTACATCCAATAACTTGATGAATAGTAATTATGAAGAAACACGGTACATTACGTTTGTGTTTGGAATTAACTATAACGCGGACCATCATCGTGCCATTGAGATTATTAAAGAAATTCTTGTGAGCACAGGTAAGGTACAGAATATGGATACTCTAGAAATCGGTATTAAAGAATTTGGCGATAGTTCTGTGAACATTGTGGCCTATCCCTTAATTAATGCTAGTGATTTTAGAGACGTTTATTATGGTGTTATGTCCGATGTGAAAGATCGCTTTGATGCAGAGGGTATTGATATCCCGTATCCACAACGAGTGGTACATATGGCCAACTAATCGCATAGGGCAATGCTATACTGTACCTATAAGAGACATTGGTCAAACGAATATCCTGAGGCAATACTATTTCGCACGTATAATGTGTGGTGCCTATGGTAAAATAATTTTCTAGGATATAGGAATAGTTGGTTGATTGTAGTTGTTTTCAATGAAAGGGAGAAGAAGCTATGAATGGAAATATATATGAGTCTATGAAAACTGCCATCATTGAATTGGTCACAGTAGCCAAACTGGGAGAAGGCAAGTTGCTCGTGGTGGGGTGCTCTACCAGCGAAGTGCGAGGGGGTCATATTGGTAAGGACTCCTCTCTAACTGTGGCGTCGGATTTGTTTAAAGCGCTGTCAGAAGTACAACATGAGTATAGATTTGACATAGCTATCCAATGTTGCGAACATCTCAATCGTGCATTGGTGATGGAACGTCATGCCGCATTGGTGCGAGGTTATGAAGAGGTCAATGTAGTGCCTGTACAACATGCGGGTGGATCCATGGCAACCACAGCCTATGCAACTTGGTCGGACCCTGTGGTGGTAGAGCATGTAAAAGCTGATGCCGGTATCGACATTGGAGATACTTTCATTGGCATGCATTTAAAACATGTGGCAGTGCCCGTGCGTTTACAGGTGAAAGAAATTGGCGGAGCCCATGTGACGGCGATTCGTGTGCGACCTAAGTTTGTAGGCGGTGAACGGGCACAGTATAATGAGATATTAAAGTAAGAACAGTGAGGCAATTGTGGAATTTTATACCTATGCTTATGTGGTGCAACGTGGAGAGTTTACAACCCTATTGCAATATATTGTGACATCTATTTTGCTAGTAGCATTGCTAGTAGTGGGTGTAAAAGTAATGTATAATCGCTTTGATACTAAGTTCCGTGACTTAGGAATTATCATTGTATTAGGGCTTGTGTTTTTGTTGGGATTGCAAGTCAATGATTACACTCGGGATATGGACAGTGCAGAAGAATCGAACTACATGGTACAATTTTTAAATAGTTTAAGTGAACGTGCAGATGTGCCTAAGGATAAGATTCGCGTTAATACATTGCGCGTGCAAGATCGTATGATCGTCAATATTGAGGAAGCCTATTTTGAGGTGACTTTCACCATGAATAAGGATGGCTATTCCTTGCGACCTGTGGAGATGATCAACAGCAATCCTAAGGTAATAGATGTGAAGAAGGAAGGACGATAGTATGCTAACAGGATATACATTAGTATTTATCAAATTAACGCTTGGTATCTTAGCCCTCATTTTACAAATGAACTTGATGGGCAAGGGCAATTTGGCACCAAACTCAGCGTTGGACCAAGTGCAAAATTACGTCCTAGGTGGTATCATCGGTGCTGTTATCTACAGTGAAAGTATCGGTATCTTGCAATTCTTTCTAGTCCTCATCGCTTGGACTATCGTGGTGATGGGGCTGCGCTTTCTTAGTGCCCATGTACGATGGATTAAGACTCTCATTGATGGACGACCAAGTATTGTCATTGATCGGGGACAGATTCGCGTGGGTGAATGTTTAAAGCGAGGCCTTCGTGGTAGTGATTTGCAGTTGAAACTTCGTAGCGCAGGGGTGACCCTCGTCAGTGATGTGCGCCGTGCAGTGCTTGAACAGAATGGTCAATTGACGCTAGTCATGAATGGTGACGAGTTAATCCGGTACCCTGTGATCGTAGATGGTGTTGTAGATCCAGATATTCTAGATTTAGTCGATAAAGATATGGATTGGTTGGAAGAAGAAGTGCGAGACCAAGGATATTCCATCAGAGATATTTATGTGGGAGAATACTCCAAGGGGAATCTTATTCTGCATCCCTACATGCAGACTCACTCTTGAAAATTG
>CAUUJQ010000170.1:0-2957 GCA_963545445.1 uncultured Veillonella sp.
CTTTGAACCTCTATGTAAGTTAAAATTAGCTTTGAAAAGATTTGTGTATTCTAATCATAGAAGGATGGGGCGTGTAGAAGGAAGTAAATTGAATCAAAGAATTCTGAAGCAAATGGGTTGTGCTGATTATAAAGAATGGAAACAACTTTTATCAGGACGTGTAAAGTATATACTATAAAAAGTTGACGATTTATAGCTTTTTTGGTATCATAATAAGTAACTTAATGAGGCTCTCAAGAGCTCTTGGTGATGGAGGCATCACCTACCGGTCAAGGACAACACTTAGTGTTGTCCTTTTTTGGTGACTTTAAAGCGGAACAAATCTATAAGAGGGTGGACTTTTGTCCTATAACCCTTATTTAAATAATAAAATGGCCTAACGTAAAAGAGGTCTGGCCACCTCACACGTTAGGTCCATTTTTTGAGTATTGAGATGAGCCTAACGCCATAGCACGTTGATGGCTCTTCTTATTCATATGTGTAGTATAGCATATTCCTAGGAAAATACTATTTGTATTTTCTGAGTTAGTAAAAAAACCAATGGTCTTTTTGGTTATAGACACCATATATCTTATTTACTCTCCAACCGCTCCATGATATGCCGTAACTGTTCTTGTACTTGTTGCATATCGGCTTGTTGCTGAGCGATTTGTTCTTGTTGGTGCTGTACTAAGGTAACGAGCTGAGATTTGCTGTATGTTGCATAAGGGTTACTTTCACCAAATTTAAGGCTAAGGCCTGCGTTAAATAAACGTTCGCTACCACCTAGGTTGGTACTGAAAGAAACCATTGTTTTTTCATTTGGTCGATAAAATGCACCTAGTGCTAAGGCATGAGAGCCTTGGTAATGTCCATAGCCAGCGGCGATATCCCATTTATCTTCGCTGTTGTAATCCTGTGGGTGTAAAGCCGCAAGAGCAGCAGCACTAGCTCCTAGAGAAGTAACGCGATTACCTAGGCGATCCACAGAGGATTCCACCCGTTTGAAGGCCTCAGGATTCGCAGCGATAGAGGATAGGTCTACTTTGCCAGTTACCGAATGCCCTGCTGTATCTGTTACGGTCAAGGATAATGTTTTATCCTGTAATTGCAAGCCAGTGGTGGAAGCTACCAAGGTATCGTTACCGTCATGGCTATGTTCTGCTACTGCTTTTAACTGTGCCACATTGACGGCATCGGTATCTTTGGTGCCAGCGGCTACGCCAGTGATTTGGCGAGTTAGCTGTTTGTCGGTATCGCCCACGGACACAGCTCCTAAGCTAGATACCCATGTGTGGTCGGTGAGTTTGGAAGCCTCTTTTGTAGCGGGGTCATAGCCTGCCACACCGGCAGCAGTGTTGCTCACCGATTGACTACCGAGTGCAACGCCACCGGCAGTGGTTACATTCGAGTCAAAACCGAGAGCGGTTGCTCGTGTCACGTTGGTAGTCATATTCGTAGTAGCGGCGCCGATGAGGACACTTTCATTAGCGGCAGTCAAGGTCCGATGGTCCCCAAACAAGATGGAGGACGTAGTATCAGTGACTGTGTTCTCCGCACCGATCACAGATAGATGGCTGGCATTGGTGATCGTGTTTTTGTAACCGTTTACCATGTTGAACTTGCTTGGGGTAGAACTAGTTCCCGTTACCGTGTTACCGACCCCGATAATTTGTGTATGTGAAGTGTCCTTAGCAGTATTTGCACCACCGATGGCTAAGGTAGCGCCGCCCGCACTTTTGGCAACCCCTTCTTGTAAAGCAGTTTGCATGGCTTTCACCGAGGCATAATTAGTGTTATAAGAAGAGGCATTGAACGAGCCTAAGGAATTTTCAATGCGGTTTCCAGCCCCCATGGTGATGGCACCATTACTGTTTTTGACAGAGTTTGCCGCACCAGTAATCACATTAGCAACACCCGATGTGGAACTACCAGACATAGATTCATTAGAGTTCAAGGATCCCACAACAGTGGCGAAGGCATTTTTTGTTGCATTCTTGAAGGTATCAAAGAACCCATTGGCATTGAAAGGACTAGATTGCACGTTGTAGCTACCTAAGGTTGTGGCGAACCCGCCACCTGTATAAGAGTTGGTGCCTACCGTGGTAGAAGCGACGCCAAACTGTTTGAGGTTGCTCGGAGAACTGTCACCAATAGCTATATCATTCTTTTCCAACGTGTGGTCCCCAATTTCGATGGACCCCGTGCGAGCATAGGTATTAGCCCCAACAGCTATACCAGCTGGCAGATTTTTTAAAATGTCTACTTCATTTCTAATATCTCGTCCACTGAAAGTTTCGCCAAAGGATAGGACCCCTTCTTGCTTGCCACCACCCATCATGACGGTTGCTTTAGGGCCTACCGTAATGTTGGTACTCGTGTTGGCAGCCATAGCATCATATAGGACACCTGTCGCATCATGCAATTCGATATCTTTTGGTAAACCTGCCTGCGCTTGGCTCCACGGAAACAATAGCATAGTCGAAGCGAATAAAGCAGTAATAGCAGTGGATGCTGCCATGGCACTGTGTTTGCGGATTGGTTGTGTGTTAGTAAATACTTCTTTCATCATATCTCTCCTGTTTCTTGTTCTTACTGACTTACAATGGATACAGAAAACGTTGGATATACGCACCCCCTTTTGGCGAATATCTAATGATGAGTTAGCGTACCATGCTATATGCGTGCATGCGTACATGTATATATGTATAGTATATCATATACATGCGAGATTCTATAGAAGATATTCGTTCTACCTATGAAAGAAAAACAAGTTGCTGTCCTTGAGGTAGGGGGATATCCTTACATAGATACAGGTGTAGATGCTATATTGTAAAAGAGCGGAGATAGTTGATCGGTTTAATATTTTGTTGATATAGGTTGATTCTCAGTTATAAAGAATAAGTAAGTAATCCAATAGTGCTCTGTATAAAGTGTAAATGTAACAATCTAATTGCTTATTAGTATCGTAATTTGAT
>CAUUJQ010000171.1:0-2956 GCA_963545445.1 uncultured Veillonella sp.
GGACAATGGAGTGAAACCCATGGAAGTATCGATAGAACGGCCACCTTTAATAGCTGTAACGGATGAACCATTACCTAAGTGACAGGATACGATACGAAGATCGGACATGTGTTTACCCATCAATTCTGCTACACGTTGTGCCACATATTTGTGGGAAGTACCATGGAAACCATAACGGCGAACACCTAAATCAGTGTATGCTTCGTATGGAAGACCATATAAGAATGCCTCAGCTGGCATTGTTTGATGGAATGCTGTATCAAATACACCAACTTGTGGTACATTTGGCATAATTTTTTGGCATGCTTCAATACCTTGGATGTTTGGAGGATTGTGAAGTGGAGCGATTTTTGCGCATTCTTCCAATGCTTCCATCACTGCAGGAGTGATCAATACGGAATCAGCGAATTTTTCAGCACCATGTACTACACGGTGACCTACAGCGTCGATTTCATCCATGGAACCAATCACGCCATGCTCTGGATCTACCAAAATATCCAATAAGACTTGTAACGCCACTTTGTGGTCAGCTACTGGTTCGATGCGTTCTAATTTATCTGCATCTGGACGACGATGAGTGAAAATTGCATCATCGGAACCGATTTTTTCGAATTGACCTTTCGCCAATACAACTTCATGCTCCATATCAATTAATTGATACTTCAAGGAGGAGCTACCGCAGTTTACGACTAAAACGTTCATTACTTATCCCTCTTTCTTAGTAACTTGAATGTGCCCGTTCACACGTTGATTAATATCTTCTCCTTGTGGAGATTGATCACTGTATGAATAGCGTATATTCCACAGTACACCTCTATTGATGAAAGTATACTGAGTGAACCGAATTGATTGCCCATTGGAACTCGCCACCAGTGTAGATTTGACAGCTTTTACACCGTCCAGTTGTACCGGCTCTTGAGTCCATTGTGCTTTGGCACCAGCTTGACCCAATTCTTTGGCCAATTCCTGTTGCGCTAACTTTGTGCCCTCTTCTAATGTTGGCAATGGTGCACCTGTAGAAGCTTGTGTAGCACTTACATAGACACCATAATTTTTATCCAGTCCAGCGTAGATAGTCAATGGTTGTCCTTTATCATTGGCAACAATTTTGTCAAGTTGACCAAAATCAAAAGGTGAGTCTACAATGACTTCTGATTGACCTACATTGATGACTTTCTGACCAAAACTATAGGTATCGATGGCTTCCTGACTACCGCAGCCACCTAAGAACAACACCATCCCTAAACCAAGGGCTATGATATATTGTTTCATATAGTTACCTCAAATAGACACAATTTCTACAGTCAATTATAACACTAATTTAAGGTTTTTTTCTACCCTTTTTTGTGACTTCTTTCATGTATTATAACATTATTACCAATACACAATATTCAATTACCATACTCTCTAATGCCTAATTGAATACATTATTATAATGATGATATATATAAATCTATTTTTTTGTTATATCGCATAAACTCTAAAAATTTGTCACATGCATCTTCTTCGCATTTGAATTTACTAAGCTTGCTAGGGTTACCACGTTCAATGACAGAAACATAAAATTGTTTTTCCTTAAACTCTAAAGAAACATATACTTCCGCCCATGGTCCTTTTCCAAAATCTAAAATAAAATACTCATACTCATCTATTTTGAGATCCTTTAAAACTCTTCTTAGTTCGTTAATTTTCATCCCCCGTACAGCTCCTATATAAAAACATATCTTGATGTTCATCATAAAAATGCTTAAATGCCATCGAGGTATCTCTTAATAGATATGCAAAATATTCTACCGCTTGACCTTCATTATCAAAGTAGCGGTTTCCATAAATCTCATTACGTTCAGTATAGTACACGGATATGCCTCTAGGCGTATAATCTAATGCTATTGTCAATGGTGTAAGCGGTGTTCCATCATCAGCTATATTATAAGTATTCTTAGGAATATGATTCTCCACGAGTAATTGTGTAAGCTCTTTAACATTCATTTCACTTCATTCCTTTCGATATCTATAGTATATCACTTTCTCTCCTACCTAGTTACCTCATGGGTATCATTTATGAAAGTTTTATCTCATGATATACTAGTATACATAACAGGAGGTACCAGACCATGAACACCATCGGAATTATTGCAGAATACAATCCTTTTCATAAAGGCCACGCCCATCAATTACAAGAGCTTCGCCGTGAATATCCAGAGGCAACTTTGCTCGTTGTGATGAGTGGCGACTTTGTGCAACGGGGGACTCCTGCCATATTTTCTAAATTTCACCGTGCCCAATGGGCTGTCATGGGTGGCGCAGATATTGTGTTTGAGTTGCCGTCTATGTTCGCCGTTAGCTCTGCTGAATATTTTGCATCCGGTGGCATCAGATTATTACATGCCCTAGGGTGTGATGCTATCTCATTTGGTGCTAGCCATACAGATGTAGAGGAACTTGTATCCGTTGCAGAAACTCTAGACCATCCTAGTACACAAGAATCATTGCGCACGTTCTTGACTCAAGGATACTCCTATGGTACAGCCTTACGCAAAGCCCTACAACCGTTTCATCCAGCAAATGCATCACTCTATACCGATGAGACCTTAGGTAAGCATACATCCGACAGCAGGCTTTCAGCAACAGAACAACCGTCATCAAAGATCAAGCCCTTAAAGGACATACGTTCGTTGGGCACTGACCCTAATACTATCTTAGCCATTGAATACATACGCGCCTTACATCGCTATCACATCGAATTAGACCTCATTCCCGTGAAACGAACGAGTTCCCATCACAATCCAATGTTAGATGATTCTTTCCCATCTGGTACAGCCTTGCGAAGTGCTATATATGCTTCTAAACAAACTTCTTCTAGTCTGTTGAAATCCCACAACGCGCAACAGGCAATAGGTGCTACTTGTTCACCTTGTACGTCATCAGCAATCAATAGGGCTATCTCCTTAGGTGA
>CAUUJQ010000172.1:0-2929 GCA_963545445.1 uncultured Veillonella sp.
GCATGGCACATCCTTCTTTCACTATCTAATTAAATATGCATCACTCGATCTTTAATTTCCTTAGTACGACCTTCATTCCAGAAGTTTTCCCCTAAGTAACCGCAAGTTCTACGAATGACCGTCAATGTATCACGATTCGTATTATGACACCGTGGACATTCCCATTGCACTTGTTCATTGACGATAATCTCTCCATCAAAGCCACATTCATGGCAATAGTCAGATTTTGTGTTAAATTCTGCATAGGAAATAGTATCGTAAATATACTGCATCATCGTCAATAAGGCAGGAATATTGTTGTTCATATTAGGAATTTCCGCATAAGAAATACAGCCGCCTGTAGATAACCGTTGAAACTCTGATTCAAAAGCAAATTTATCGAATACGTTGATTTCTTCACGCACATTGACATGGTAGCTATTGGTGTAATAGCCTTTATCAGTAATATCTGGAATCTCTCCAAAACGTGATCTATCAATAGAGGAAAAACGATTTGTCAAACTTTCAGCTGGCGTACCATAGAGAGCAAACCCTATGTTATGTTTACTGCGCCATGTTTCCGTAGCATTATGCAAGCGTTCCATCACCTTGCGAGCAAAGCGGTGACCCTCATCAGATGTATTAGAATCACCTACAATGAGTTTCGTCGCCTCATACAAGCCGATATAGCCCAAGGAAATCGTCGCATATCCACCTTCTAGTAAAGGTCGAATTGGCGCCCCTTTTGGCAAGCGAGCGATGGCTCCATATTGCCAATGAATAGGAGACACATCACTAGTTACGTCTTTCAACAATTCATAGCGGAACAACAACGCTTTTTCCGCCAATTCCAATCGTTTTTCTAAGATGTCAAAGAATACATCTTCCTTACCTTGTGCCAAAATACCGATTTGTGGCAAATTAAGGCTCACTACGCCCATATTGAAGCGACCATTGAATACATACTCCCCAGCATCATTTTTCCACGGTGATAAGAAAGATCGACAGCCCATAGGAGCGAATACATTGCCCTCATAGATTTCTTTCATTTTTTTTGCAGAAATATAGTCAGGATACATGCGTTTTGCCGTGCATTGCGCAGCCAATTCCGTCAAATAATAGTATTCACTATTAGGATGTACATTATGTTCATCTAATACATAAATCAACTTAGGGAAAGCGGGCGTAATGTATACATCGGCATCATTTTTGATACCTTGAATGCGTTGTTTTAAAATTTCTTCATCGATTAAAGCTGCTTCTTTTGCAAGTTCACTATTCGGATCAAAGTGCATGAACAAGGTTACAAATGGGGCTTGTCCATTCGTTGTCATCAATGTATTGATTTGATATTGTATCGTTTGAATACCATCTTTGACTTCTTTTTGTGTCCGTTTCCAAGCAATCTCTTCTGCTTTTTCTAGATTCGGAGTCATGCCATACACTTCCACTTGTTCTTGCAACGTAAGTTCTACATATTTTTCATAGGACTTTCTCACGTAAGGCGCCAAAATACGGTCGATGCCATTGATACTTTGACCGCCGTATTGGCCTGATGCTACTTGGGCAATAATTTGCGTCGTTACTGTACATGCCACTTGAAAGGATTTAGGCGTATCAATGCGCTTACCGTTGATAACCGTCCCATTCGTAAGCATATCCTCTAGATTCACTAAACAGCAATTAAACATAGGTTGGATAATATAATCCATATCGTGAAAGTGGATAGCTCCGCTATCATGGGCTTGCACGATATCTGTAGGAATCAACTTTCTACGGGCAATATCCTTGCTCACTTCTCCGGCAATCAAATCACGTTGGGTAGACACAATGGAAGCATCTTTATTGGAATTTTCATCGAGAACAGCCACATTCGATTTATTCAATAAACCGAACACATCTTTGTCTGTCGTATTTTCTACCCGTTTGAAAGCCTGTACTGCTTTATAATTTTCGTAAGCACGAGCCGTCGCAGGGTTATTGTTCTCTAGGAGTTTATAGTAGACTTGGTCTTCGATGGCATAGATCGTAATATTACGCCCCATTTTTTCCGCATAGGTTTCAATCTCATTAGCTATTGTAAGCGCTAATCCAGGCGTGTATACACCGGTGCTACTATGCATAGCCTTTTCAATCGCTACGATGATTTTCTCTTTATCGAAATCGGCGATAGTACCATCACGCTTAATTACCTGTATCATACTAAATTCCTCCTATCGACTTAGTATGCTGGTAATGTAATAATCAGACCATACTTGAAGTCAGCACGAACCAAAATTTCACATGTATATACAATGAGCAACACTCATTCAACTTACATTTGAATAAAAAAAGTTATGACTATCAATTTAAACTGTAAAATTTGTTTTTCTTGATTTATTTGTCACCTTTGCAGTGAAAACCGTGTTAAATACATTTTGGGAGTATGAGCAAAATAAATATTTACTCGTTCTTGTGTCTTTTCTTGTTTATCGGCACATATGCTGATGAAAGAAAATGGGATATGTTTCATCCGTTGGGAGATAATGTCATACAGCTGTCGGCAAGTACGGTTGCTGTGTCGGGCATTGAAGAGGCGGATGATAAACCGCCGCAAACTTCTTTTTTGCGTTTGAGTACGATGCATGCGAATCCGGATGAAGAACGATTTCATCACTACGGAAGACAATACAGCGTCTTGGTAAAGAAGAACAGACAAAATTTTGTTTGGGGATTGATTATGACGATTGTTGTTTTAATTTTTGCGATGATCGTTATAAAAGTTTCTTTAATAAATCGTCGGTTAAATCATATTCATGTAAAATATATTGAGCAACACCAACGATTGCGAGAATGGCTGAAAGAATTAAAGAAATGTGAAAGGCGAACCCGAAAACGTTTGCGTGAAATAGAAGAACAAATGAAACGGCAACAGATGGAAAATGAGGTCGTATATGAACCGATTTTATCG
>CAUUJQ010000173.1:0-2923 GCA_963545445.1 uncultured Veillonella sp.
AGAGTTTGGGTACTTGACGGCGTGCCCTACCAATGTAGGAACAGGCATGCGAGCGTCCGTTATGGTTCATGTGCCCGCCTTGGCAATGACAGGGAAGTTACAACGTATTATCCGCAGTATTATCCGCATGGGATACTCTGTGCGAGGCCTGTACGGAGAAGGCTCCGAGGGATTGGGTCATGTATACCAAATTTCTAACCAACAAACTATGGGCATTAGCGAAGAACATACGATTGAACAACTTTCACAAATCGTACGAGGTGTGGTGAAAGAAGAAGAAAAAGCTCGCTCGGAATTATGGACTACTGATCGAGAGGGCATAGAAGATAAGGTGTGGAGGTCTTATGGTATCTTGACCCATGCACGCCGTATGTCTGGGGAAGAAGCGCTAGCACTATTGAGTGATGTGCAGCTAGGTATAGATATGAAATTGATAGATGTGACGATGAACTTTCAAGAACTACTGGTCATTACACGGCCGAATTTCCTTGCCAAGTTAGTAGGGAAAGAGTCGATGGGGACGCAGGAACGAGATAGTCAACGAGCACAAGTGATACGAGATACCTTATTACGAGGATCCAAAGGAGGAAAATAATGATAGAAAGATTTACAGAAGGAGCAAAACGTGCATTAGCCATTGCTCAAGAAAAAGCCATTGAGTTTAAACATAATTATGTAGGCACAGAACATTTGTTATTGGGCCTTGTGGAAGAAGAAAAATCCGTCTCCGCCCGCGCTTTGTCAGAGTTGGGCGTGAAAGGAAAAGAATTAGAACAAGATGTGATTCGAGCTGTAGGAAAAGGGACACATGGTGGTGGTCAGTTACAAATGACACCACGTACAAAACATGTGCTGGACTTAGCCCAACAAGCGGCCAATAGCCGTGGTCACAACTACATCGGTACAGAGCATATTTTATTGGGCCTATTGTCTGATGGTGGCGGCGTAGCTATGCAATTGTTGGCGTCCAAAGGGATTCGTCTAGAAGATGTGGTGGAAAAAGTGAATGCCATTGTTGGCGGTGAAGAGGATGGCTCTCATCAAGGTCAAGGTACAGCTAGTGATTTAGGCGATATTGCTGACTATGCAATTGATTTGAATGAAAGTGCGAAACAAGGGAAAATTGATCCTGTCATCGGACGTGACACAGAAATTCAACGAGTGATTCAGATTTTAAGTCGCCGCACAAAAAATAATCCTGTCCTTATCGGCGAACCAGGTGTAGGTAAAACCGCTATTGCCGAAGGCTTGGCACAGCGCATAGTAAGCGGTGATGTGCCGGATGCATTGCGGGATAAACGCATTATTTCTGTGAACTTAGGATCTATGTTAGCAGGTGCTAAATATCGTGGTGAATTTGAGGAACGACTCAAAAAAGTGATGGATGAAGTGCAAGCTCATGATGATATGATTGTGTTCATTGATGAAATTCATACATTGATCGGTGCTGGTGCCTCTGACGGTGCTATGGATGCGGCGAACATTTTGAAACCAGCTTTGGCACGTGGTAATTTCCAAGTGATTGGCGCTACTACGTTAGATGAATATAAAAAGCATATTGAAAAGGATGCGGCTTTAGAGCGAAGATTCCAGCCAGTACAAGTAGGTGAGCCTAGTGAAGAAGATGCACTTAGCATTTTAAAAGGCTTACGAGATCGGTATGAAGCTTTCCATAAAGTACAAATTACAGACGAAGCTTTGGCGGCAGCGGTACATTTATCGAGCCGTTATATTGCAGACCGTTTCTTGCCAGATAAAGCTATCGATGTGATGGATGAAGCGGCCTCGAAGGTGCGCATGGCTGTGTTTACGGCTACGCCTGATGTGAAAGCTTTAGAAGATGAGCTAGTGCAAGTGCGAAAAGAAAAAGAAGCAGCTGTGACGGCCCAAGAATTTGAGCAAGCAGCAACTCTTCGAGATAAAGAAAAAGAATTAGAATCTGACATTGCTTCGAAGCAAGAAGATAGCAAAAAAGATAGTGAGTCCAAGTTGGTGGTGACAGAATCTGAAATTGCTGCCGTTGTTTCTGAATGGAGTGGAATCCCTGTATCACGAGTGGCAGAAGAAGAATCGGAACGCTTATTGCGCTTGGAAGAAGAATTGCACCAACGTGTCATTGGTCAAGACGAAGCTGTGGTAGCTGTATCGAAAGCGGTGCGCCGTGCAAGAGCAGGGTTAAAAGATCCAAAACGTCCTATTGGCTCCTTCTTATTCTTAGGACCTACTGGGGTGGGTAAAACGGAATTGGCTAGATCCTTGGCATCTAACTTGTTTGGCGATGAAAATGCTATGATTCGTATCGACATGTCAGAGTACATGGAAAAACATGCGGTGAGCCGCTTAGTGGGAGCGCCTCCGGGCTATGTGGGATATGATGAAGGCGGTCAATTGACAGAAGCTGTTCGCCGTCGTCCATATAGTGTAGTTCTCTTTGATGAAGTGGAAAAAGCACATCCAGACTTCTTTAATATTTTATTACAAGTGTTGGATGATGGCCGTTTGACAGACAACCAAGGCCGTACGGTGGACTTCAGAAATACGGTCATCATTATGACAAGTAACTTAGGAGCTAAGTATTTAAAAGAAGATACAGCCGCTATGGGATTCTTGGCTGCGAAAGGAGAGCAAGAAACTGGTAAAGACAAAGAGTCGATGAAAAAAGATGTTCTTCAAGCTGTAAAAGCTCACTTCCGTCCAGAGTTCTTGAATCGTATTGACGAGATGATTGTATTCCATGCGTTAGAAACAGAACAATTGGAACGCATTGTGCGCATTTTGTTACAATCTGTGACAATACGATTGCATGAACAAGGAATGGAATTAGAAGTGTCTGAAGAAGCGATGAAAAAAATCGTCGTAGAAGGAACCGATTTTGCTATGGGGGCACGACCATTGAAGCGTGCTATCCAACGATTTGTAGAAC
>CAUUJQ010000174.1:0-2921 GCA_963545445.1 uncultured Veillonella sp.
AATGATTGCATATTCTTTCGTCGAGGTACAAAATCATACTTTCCTGCACGTATCAAGCTTTTTGCTTCCTTCAAAAAGTTTTCTATCTCTAACACTTTGGGGTTAGTATTCATTACTTCACCTCCCATAGGTTAGTTTTAGCATACGCCTATTATTGGAATATGTCAACAAAAACGCGGTCATATGACCGCGTTTTTAGTTATATAATACCTATTGCAAAATTACGTACTATTCTCTTATATCATTGTCTCTAAAAACTCTATACTATGCAAAGTATATCCCAGCTGATGTTTCAATATGGTTCGCAACAGCATTTCTGCCTGAGTCCACTGTTGTGCACTCAATCGCAATGTATTTGTAGATACCCAGTTATACTGCAATATTCCTTGAATCGCCTCTTGTAGATCACGATTCACCACATATTGGCAGGTTTCATAGATTTCATCACAAAGATTTTTCATGACTTCTGGGTCTTCACAATGGTCGCCCTGTGGTACAAATCCTGCAAGACTCAGCATATGCCACCCTAACACAATGGATCCATATCGGACCGAACCCTTTTGAGTAATCGTTAGAAATCTGCTCATAGTAGCATACACTCCTCGATCTAGCTTTCCTTTTTCAAATAAAGCACTTATCATTTCACCACTGAATGTGGCATAGGAAATGGTGTCTAAACTTTCATAGTTGCGAATAGAAATCCCATCTAGTTGGATAATATCATAAAACTCTCCATTAGGTGCTACCGTCAAATACAAGCGACTCAAAGGCTGTAGATAGGCCCCTTCCTTATAATTTGCCTTCCGCTTGTGTGGGACCGAGCAAAGAATAATCCCCTCCGCCTTGGTGAGGAATGCATAGATACTATAATATTTACGTTTTTTACGCCACAATACAATGGCTTCACTAGTAAACGTGTTAGCTTTCATCTATATACTCTCCGTATAGCTTTATTCAGTTTCCTTGTCATCAGTCGGTACTGGCACCGCATAGACACGTTCGATACGATAGCCCTGCATTTCTGTGACTGTGAAAGTATATCCATCTACGGTGATGACATCACCAACCGCTGGGGTCCGTTCTAAGATACCGAAGATAACGCCACCGATGGTATCTTCGTCCACATCACCAAAGGAAATATCCAATACATCTTCCACTTCATCTACGAGCACTTTTCCGGCAAAGTTATAGGTTCCATTTGGATTTTCCACAATGGCTGGTAAATCTCGTTCGTGTTCGTCTTGAATATCCCCAACCAATTCCTCTAGGATATCTTCTAAGCCCACTAATCCTACCATACCACCGTATTCATCCACCACAACAGCTTGATAAATACGACGTGTTCGCATGTGTTGTAATAAAACCGATAATTTCATCGCTTCTGGAATGACAAGAATATTACGACGAATAGATCGCAAATCTTTACTTGCCTCTTCACGGCGTTCCATTAAATCCTTAATGTGCACAAGGCCGATAATATGATCCTTATCTTCTAAACACAATGGATATCTCGTATGGCTTGTGGAAGATACGATATGCATAGTCTCTTCAAAACTATCCTGCGTATATACGCACACCACATCTTGCCGAGGAATCATAACTTCTTTTGCAATGCGGTCCACAAAATCAAATACATTATCGATGAGCTCGCCTTCCACATGGTCAATTTCACCTTGTTGATGACTACGGCTCACCAAGGCACGAATTTCTTCTTCTGTATGCACTAGGTCAATTTCTGTACGATACGGTGCTTTGAAAGCTTTCAGTACTGTATTACCAATGCATTCCGCCAAGTACACAAACGGTATTACTATCTTCCCAGCTAAGCGCACAATGGTTACCGTTGTACCCACATAGCGTTCAGGGAAGGATAGGGCCAATCCTTTAGGGATAATTTCCCCGAAAATGAGTACTACCACAGCAAATAAAGCTAGCACAATCCATTCCACTACAATGGCATACATTGGATCATAGAGACCAAACCACTGTACCAGTACATCAGTACCATCTTCTAAATAGCGTCCCACATAGACCGCCAAAACGACGATGAAGAAGAGAATAAAGTAGGTGGATGTATTCATAAACCGTTCAGGCCGTTGATATAATTCACGTAATTCGTCTTTTTTGCTCTCGTTCAATGTCTCCATATCTTCTAAATGTTCTTCTCGAAGACGAGCAAACGAAAATTTGCTGATTACAAACACACTAATAATCAAAATACAAAAGATGGCAAATAGGATCATGCCACCCGTGACGGGGGTATCGATAACAATCAGTCCTTTCTATTAATACATGGTATAGGTCAATATGTTACTTTCATCTATTGTATCCTATTCTTTGATGATTCTATCTAATCTGTGGTCATCATCCATATGTAATACAATATACTATATGACTTCGGTTTAATTACGATAACCTAATTCAGATAACATACCGGATTTATTGCGCCAATCTTTTTTGACTTTTACCCATAAATCTAGGAATACTTTCGTAGCCAACAAGCGTTCTACATCGCCACGAGCCTGTCTGCCAATAGTTTTCAGCATAGCCCCTTGTTTACCGATGATGATTCCTTTTTGAGAATCTCGTTCTACGTAGATAGTAGCCCGCACATAAGTCGTACCATCATCTCTCGTTTTCATTTCATCTACATCTACAGCGATAGCATGAGGAATTTCATCATGAGTTTGTAATAGGATTTTTTCACGCACAATATCAGATATAATCAAACGTTCCGGTTGATCTGTAATCATATCATCGGGGAAGTATTTTGGACCTTCTGGTAAGTGTTTTTCTAGTAAATTCACCACTTCTTCAATATTATCTTTTTCTTTCGCTGAAATTGGTACGACCGCCTCAAAAGGATAGCTATTTTCATAGGATACGATAGCCTCCAACAAATCTTGTTTTTCCATCGTATC
>CAUUJQ010000175.1:0-2917 GCA_963545445.1 uncultured Veillonella sp.
ATGGACTGCCTTGCGAGGCGGTGAATTGGAAGAAACGACAACATATACGGCGTGTGATTTCGCTATTTTTAGCCACAGAGGAAATCATCTATGACATACTGCGATTTGATGTCATAGAAGTGTATGCAAAAGAACACGCAGAACCTTGTATACGACATTTGAAAGGTTGTAAATTGTAAGTCCTAATAGAGAGGAGTGCTCTAGATGTATGCAAAAACGTATGGACTATGTGTGAATGGTATTGATGGATATCTAGTCACTGTAGAAGTTGATATTACCCCAGGATTGCCGAGTTTTGATATTGTGGGCTTACCTGCCACATCAGTGAAAGAGGCGAAAGAACGCGTACGGTCTGCCATTAAAAACGGAGGATTCCAGTTTCCCATGAAACGCATCGTGGTGAATCTAGCGCCAGCTCATGTAAGAAAGGATGGGTCATCCTTGGATTTGGCCATTGCGATGGGAATTTTAGCCGCTTTACATGAGGAAAAACAACCGTGTAAATCCAAGAAAAACGTTGTTTGGGATCACCATGTGTATATAGGAGAACTTTCATTGGATGGATCATTACAACCGGTGATTGGTATGTTATCGATGGTTATGGGCTTATGCCATAATCAGGGAATGACTATATCAGAAAACACTGTTGTAGATACAGTTCCTTTTGTAGATATTTATGTGCCTAAAGGTAATTTACGGGAAGCTGAAAGTGGTTCTACACTACCCGTTATAGGTGTCAGCTGCTTATCTGATGTGGTAAAACATTTGCAAGGAGAACCCATTTCTGTCATATCATCCAGTGAGAATTACGAAGAAATGTCCTCGAATAATACGAACCAAATTTCACAAGATGTGACCGACATCAGTGAGGTAAAAGGGCAATATATGGGAAAACGAGCCTTGGAGATAGCTGCTGCAGGTGGTCATCATCTATTGATGACAGGGCCTCCAGGATCGGGGAAAACGATGCTAGCTAAATGTTTACCAGGTTTATTACCGCCCTTAACGAAGGAAGAACAATTAGAAGTGAGCCGGATCTATAGTGTTATGGGATTGTTAACAAGCGGACGATTGATGTGTATACGCCCTTTTAGGAGTCCTCACCATACAAGCACATTAGTGGCCATGGTAGGAGGCGGTCAAACGCCGAAGCCGGGAGAGATTACCTTAGCGCATAAAGGTGTACTATTCCTCGATGAAGCACCGGAGTTTAAGCGACCTGTTATCGAGGTCTTGCGACAGCCTTTAGAGGAACGTGTTGTGCATATTTCTAGAGTCGGCATGGCGATTACCTATCCTAGCGACTGTATTGTTGTGATGGCTATGAATCCATGCCCTTGTGGGTGGTTCGGCACAGCAGAGGACCATCGATGCACTTGTACAGTCACGCAAATACAACGATATCAACGGACTTTATCGGGACCTATTTTGGATCGTATGGATTTAGTAGTTCCTGTGGAGCGTCCTACGTTAGGTGAAATTAATGCACCACAGGATGAGAAAAATTCCGCAGACATTAGACAAAAGGTAGTACTGGCGCGACAGATACAGGAAAACCGCTTTCGGGGGACGGGGATTGCGCTGAACTCTCATATGAGCCATAAGGATATTGAATCTTATGCCAATCTATCTAAGGATGGAAAAGATTTGCTAGAAACTGCTTTCACAACACTGCATTTGAGTGTGAGAAGTTATGACCGGATTATCAAAGTGGCGCGCACCATTGCAGATCTGGAATCTTCCGCATATATTGAAGCTAGCCATATCGCAGAGGCCCTTAGTTATCGGCAATCGCAGGAAGGAGTATGACATGAGAGAGGAAATCTACGCTAGTGCCATTCAACATGTGAATGGATTAGGAAATGCTAGTTTGGAACGTTTATTTGAATACTACGAAACACCGAAAGAAGCATGGCATCATGTCTTACATCATACGGTGGACCCTTCATTAGGTTGCAAATATGAATTGTTTGATGAAAATCATAGGCCTATCGATGAAAATTTTTTAGAAGAATTAGAAGAAAATTTAGATCGTAATCGTATCGAAGTCATTACAAAGGAATCACCTTTATATCCGCCGTCCTTATTGGAAATATATCATAGCCCCTGTCTGTTATATGTAAGAGGTAATACAAAGGTATTAGAGGGTATAGAAACATCCATCGCCATGGTGGGGGCACGTAAATGCTCGACCTATGGAGTAGAAGTGGCTAGGCAGTTCGCTAAATCCTTATCCAATGCAGGAGTCATAGTCGTAAGTGGTGGCGCTATGGGCATCGATCGAGCTAGTCATGAAGGTGCTTTACAAGGTACTACGCCAACTATTGCCGTGATGGGGTGTGGGTTAAATGTGGTGTACCCACGAAGTAATCGAAACTTATTTTATGAAATTTTAGAAAAAGGTGGGCTCCTACTTTCAGAATATGGACCCTATATACAAGCAAAAGCACATCATTTCCCCCTACGTAACCGCATCATCAGTGGTATGACAAGAGGAACTATTGTGGTGGAAGCAAAAGCAAGTAGTGGTTCCTTAATTACCGCTGATATGGCAGTCAATGAGGGGCGGGATGTATTTGTCATTCCGGGGAATGTGTTGAGCCATAATTATGATGGAAATCATTGGCTTATACGTCAAGGTGCTAACGTTTTAACAGATCCAGATCAAGTATTAGGGGAATATGATTGGCAAAAAGTCACAAAGTATAGTAACATGGAGAGTGAATCAAGTGTAACAATCACAGAAGAAGAGAAACAGATTCTCTCCGCCATGACGAGTCACCATGTGACATCGATAGAAGAATTAGTGCATAGGACAGGAGTTTCTCTATCAAACCTTCAAACTGTATTGTTACAATTAGAGTTGAAACAATTAGTAACACATACTTCGCAAGGATATGTGACTCATACATAAGGG
>CAUUJQ010000176.1:0-2912 GCA_963545445.1 uncultured Veillonella sp.
GCTAGCGCTAAGAACTTTTTATATGAGCAGCCCCCACATTTGACAAAGAGCCTTATTTTCTATCTTGTTTGGAGAGAGTCAACATGGTCAGAAGTAGAACATTTGGAAAGTCCTATGCAAGTACATGCAAAGCAAGAGGGTAAGGGGAGAAATAAGAATGATCTATCCATCGAGGAAAAGGGGGATACTGCTATAGAAGGATCGGAGCGGAAGAGTGTGAAAAGAAATGGGGATTCTAAGCATGCAGGAATGAATACGAAAGGAGGCATAAAATCAACAGCCTCACAAGAAGAATCTACACAGTCTGCTTTACGCTACTCTGTACGCTCCGTCATACGTGCCTACCCTTTAGTAGATAGTTTTTCTAAAGAAGTTGTACCTATGGAGAGTAAAGAAGAGAAAGAAACGTTAGAGGGGACTGCACGAAAGAAAGGAGACAAGCTAGAGGGGGATTCTCGTCCTTCGTATCGACATAGATCCCATAGGGGGCGTAATGACTATGGAGAGGGGCCAACAGTAGGAGCAGGACCAAGAGTCTCTCAAGCACCGCCAGTGCACATTGTACTCCAAGGAACTGTGGTGGGTGATACTTCTATGGCAGTTGTATCAATTAATGGTACGTCCTATGTGTTAGGTGAAGGGGAGTCGGCAGAGCAGGTAACGATAGAATCCATTCAAGAACATAGGGTGCTCATTCGATATAAAGGTGAGAGTCGTTGGATTGAATAAAGGTACTACAGAGAGGTATGGCTATTCATAAACATATAGACGGATATGCGGGATATAAGATTTATGATAAGGTGTGATACAAAAGATGTGATAAGGTATGTTACATGATAGAGAGGAGTGTTGTAAGGAATGAGATGTAGTTGGTATAACAAGAAAGGAGACTTTGGGCAAGGACGGCGCGGTATAGAGCAAATGGTGCAACGTGGTATACACAAAATGATGCCATGCATACTACTAGCATTGTCTGTAGTTATATTTGCTACGACCACGGCAGAGGCTAAGCCAATTCATATGATTGCAAAGGATATGCCTTTGCAAACATTAGTGCAAACTATAGCCCGCGGGTCGGGACTTTCAGTGGTGGGATTAGAAAGTCTGGAAGGGTCTGTGTCATTAGAGGTGAAAGAAGAATCTGGCAAGACAGCAATTCACAAATTAGGGGAACGATTGGGATTTCTAGTCTATGAAGAGGGACAGACCTTGTTATTAGAAGGAGGTCCCAAAGAGAAAGAAAAGCGGCACCTACGAAGAGTTGTGGCTGAGGTGTCGACCCCAGACGAGCTAGGGACGGTAATAGAAACGATTGTACCAAAAGACCATGTACACATATTATCTACTACAAATGAAGTGTTATATTATGGAACAGTGAAAGAGATTGTAGAGGTGGAAAAAGCCTTACAATCTTGGCATACGATTCCAAAACAGGTGCAATTAGATGTAGCCGTATGGGCCATGGAAAAAGGGTATGCCAAAGAATTGGGCATCCAATGGTCCTTTCCAGGGTTACATACAGGCGGTACTCGGAGCGGATCTACTAAGGATAGTGCTTCGCAAAATGGCAACATCTATGTAGGACATATGCCGTCAGGGGTGACCTATTCCGTATTAGCCCATCCGGAACTATCTGCCAAAGAGAGCGATAGTCGCATGGCTCTCATAGCTCGTCCTAGCATTGTGGCATTGAACGGAGAAGAAGCGAGCATACTCATAGGCGAACGAGTGCCAGTGACAGTGGAATCGATTCAAAATGGAGTATCAAGAACAAGCATTCGCTATGAAGAGGCGGGCATCCGCTTACGATGCAAACCCTTTGTAGTACAAAACAATCGAATTGATACAGTCATTGAAGCGGAAGTGAGTAATCCCACATTGGTACCGGAGATGAAAGCCTATCGCATTACAACACGACAAGCCAAGACGAGAGTACGCATCGGAGATGGAGAAACACTTGTCATAGGGGGATTGATGGATCGGCGGACCATGACACAATGGCAGAAAATTCCTTTATTAGGAGATATCCCTTTGATTGGTAAACTCTTTCAACATAGTCGTAAAACAAAAGATGAGGTGGAGCTATATATTTTAGTAACTGCTAAGGTTATTCAGTAAATAAGAAAAACAAAACACCATATATATACTTTCACTATTCCAATATACCTTATCAATATGATAAGATTAAAACATGGAACATATCGGGTTTTAGAGGTATGGTCATTAAGTAATAGAGGTATTGATATGAAAAAAGAAAGAAAAGAACTCTTAACGTTATGGATTACATTGTCTTTGCAGTTGGGAACCTATGCGGCGCAGGGTATTGTAAGTCAAGAGGTAATGGTGGATAATAGTCAGTCTGTTCCAGTTATACAGATTGCAAATCCTATACATGGCGTATCCCATAATCGGTATGAGTCCTTTTCTACAGATACGGGGGCTATCTTTAACAACGCTACTACACCTACGGTTAGCACTCAGATTGGACCCATCAGTGCCAACCCTAATTTACGAGAGTCTGCCAACCTTATTGTCAATGAAGTAGTTGGGACCTCTACATCACAGCTAGCAGGAACTTTTGATGTAGCAGGACAGCCTGCGGATGTGGTTATTGCCAATCCCAACGGGATTTCCATCAAAGGCGTTCATTTTATCAATACTCCAAAAGCTACGTTTACCACAGGTGTTCCACACATGGTAGATGGTCGGTTAGAAAATGTTGCCATTGAGAAAGGAAATATTGATGTCATAGGAGCCATCAATTCACCAACAGAAGAAAGTGGACCTAATGCATACACCCCTATTTCAAAGGTAGATTTACTAGCAAGGACTATACGTATCAATGCAGATGTGGTGGCACAAGATTCTATTCGTGCTGTCACAGGACGTAATACAGTGAACTATACAGATGG
>CAUUJQ010000177.1:0-2908 GCA_963545445.1 uncultured Veillonella sp.
TTTCTTTCTACAAACAAATCAAGGGGGAGAATCTCACGTGCATTTTCATGATGATCTTACCATGCATACAGAGTCCACTACGAATAATTTGGAGATTGCAGCGTTTCGTTCTGAAAATAGAGAAGAAAATCGATACCGTACTGTCTCCACTAAGGATACAATTGACACAGAAAAAGGGGGGTCTAGTCTTACCTTTGATGGAAATGTGACAAGTACGATCACAGGTAAAACAGATACAGAAATGCGCTTTTTATCGAATGTGAATATTAATGGTGGTGTTCATGTGTCATCAAAAGAAGGTAAGAATTTCGTATCTACCATCACCAATACATCGGCAGATAACACAAATGATATATTGCATGTCTATACGGCTACAAATAATCATGGTTTCTCTGAGTTTAATTTGAAGGCTAATACGGATTTTATCACAAAGAGCGCTGGTGGTACTGTGTGGGGTATGTATATGAATGCTGACGCTCATGGTGAAAATCGAATCACCCTTTCCGGTGCAAAGAACAACATTTCTACCTCTGGTAAAGATGAAGTCTATGGCATTGAAGCATCCTCTACGTTGAGTGATGCAACAAATGCAGCCGATTCCAATGAAAAACGTAGTAAAAACTTGGTAGATCTACAGAATACAACTGTTACTACAGACTCTACATCTACGGGAAAACCGTGGGTATACGGGGTGAAACTGAGTGCTATGGGCGGTGAAAACACAGTAAAACTCACCCATAGTGATGTGAATACAGCATCCAACTATGTGGCTAGAAGTATTGATCTAGGAAGTGAGAATCAAGGGATAAATACAGTAACCTTGGATACTACGAATATCACTACAAAAGGGAACTATGCCTATGGTGTGAATCTGATGAGCGCTAGAAACGCTGGTGCTGGTAGTAATTCTATTCAGTGGAAAGGCAAGAACAGTATTGTCACTGAGGCAATAGCCAATGGATATGGCATACGCATTGAGAAAAATCAAGATAATACGGGGGCAGGTACAACCATAACCTCTGATGCAGATTCGTCGTTGGCAATTAAAGTAGATACAGATGGTTCAGGTACTGGTATTTCCCAAATACACTCCAATCCGAATAACAAAACGACTTCGACTTTTAACGGTGATGTATCTATCACGATGCGAGGTAATGGAAAGTATAAAACAGCTGTGATTGCAAGTACTGTTGGTGAAGGTACTAGTGATACCTCATCTAATACTATTACTTTCAATAAAAAGTTAAATATTGACAGCAATCCAACGGACCCTGCCTTAGTAGCAGGTGGCAAGAATACAAGTATTACTGTATCCGGTAAGGATACGATAACCGTCGTAGGTAATGTATTTGCTGGCAATGGTGGGACAGTTGATGTCAATTTATTGACGAAGGACTCCTATCTCATTGGCAAAGCGGACAACAATGGTACTGGTAATATCCATGTGAAAGTAGCTGATGGCAATTATTGGGAAATGACTGATAACTCTAACATCAATAGATTGGATCTATCCAATGCGGGAGAAGTTCGATTTGGCGATACAGAGGTACCGCTTTCTTTAACTGTGGATAGCCTAACAGGAACTGGCGGTGTATTCCATATGGCAGGTAATGTTCAGACCGGAGATACGGATATACTCAGAATTAAGTCCAGCAGTGAAGGGGAACATGGTATACATTTCCAAAATATGGCAGATTCCAAATCTACTGGCACAGAAGTATTGCAATTAGTGGAAAGTTTGGGTAAAGCAGAAGATCATAAGGCGGTATTCTCATTACATAATGAAAAAGGCCATGTAGCGGTTCCTACAGATGATAAAAAGCCTAGTAGTCCAAAAGCTGTCATTGAAAAAGGGGCCTATCTATATACACTAGGTAGACCTACGGATTCGAAGGTTGTTTCTATTAATGATGCCAATGTAAATAATTGGTATCTATTCCCTTATGAAGATGATGGTACGGGTAAGGGGAAATTGACTCCAGGTGCAAACTCAACTATTCAATTCGATAGCTTATTATATAATTTACACTTAGGCAATATAGAAACATTGGTACAACGGTTAGGTGAAATCCACCTTCATAAAGATGTGGAACGGTCTAATACGGTATGGGCAAACTATACGAATGGCAAGTTTACCTCTTCCCAAGAGGGTGGTTACGATCAACGATACTGGGGCCTTAAAGGTGGCTACAATTGGATTCATCCGAGAGATACATGGATCCACTACAGTGGTTTTACAGTAGGCATGATGCAATCGAAAGCAACGCTTACTGATTACCAAGGACATGCACACGTATCAGGTACTGAACTTGGTTTCTATTCCACTCGATTGTACAAGGATAGCAATGTCTATGTTGATTTGGTTGGTAAAGTGAGACGTTCTCGTGGTGACTTCGACTTGGTGAACTATTCTAACGAAGCATTACATTCTACCACTATGTACGCGAATTCTTTCCTTGCCTCTGTGGAATTGGGAAAACGTATCTACCGATCTGGCAAAGATGGTGAAGGCCTATTTGTACAACCAGAGGCGCAACTTACTTACGAAACTAGCAAAGGCTATAGCATGGATATGTCTAATGGATTACATGGCCAATTAGGATCTATGCACAGTCTAATCGGTCGTATCGGAGTGCGAGCAGGTGTAGATCCGGCATCTAAAACGGCATGGAATCCGTATGTAAAAGTGATGTATGAAAAAGAGTTTCTTGGCAATCGAACTCTTACATTTAATGAAAGTAGCACACACCAACTTTCCTACAAAGGTCATTGGTTTACTTACGGCTTAGGATTCTCCTATATGAATCGAGCTAAGACAGAACAGGTATATGTTGAGGCGCAACGATCCACCCGCGATCGAGTACAACAAAACTGGCAATTCAAAGTCGGACTTCGTCATACATTCTAG
>CAUUJQ010000178.1:0-2889 GCA_963545445.1 uncultured Veillonella sp.
ATTATTATTGACAACATATAGAAAAAGTTCTATAATAGGTTCATAAGTTAACGGATAATAATTATCCGTTGTAATAATATATAGGTTTTAATTTTATTATATATGTATAAGTTTACAAAGGAGACAATTATGAAAGAAGAAAAACTGACAACAGCCTTTGGTGCTCCGGTGCCTGACAACAACAACAGCGCTACAGCTGGAAAACGTGGTCCTGTATTAATGCAAGACGTGTGGTTGATGGAAAAGTTAGGTCACTTTGCTCGTGAAGTAATTCCTGAACGCCGTATGCATGCGAAAGGATCTGGCGCATTTGGTACTTTCACAGTAACAAATGACATTACAAAATATACAAAAGCGAAAGTATTCTCTGAAGTGGGTAAACAAACTGATTTGTTCGTTCGTTTCTCCACAGTAGCTGGTGAACGTGGCGCTGCTGATGCAGAACGCGATATTCGTGGTTTCGCTGTTAAAATGTATACAGAAGAAGGTAACTGGGATTTAGTAGGTAACAATACACCAGTATTCTTCATCCGCGATCCATTGCAATTCCCTGACTTGAACCGTGCGGTAAAACGCAATCCTGAAACTAACTTGCGTGACGCTACTGCCAACTGGGATTTCTGGACTAGCTTGCCAGAAGCAATGCACCAAATCACAATCGTTATGAGTGACCGTGGTATTCCTGATGGATACCGTCATATGCATGGTTTTGGTTCCCACACATATAGCTTAATCAACGCGAACGATGAACGTGTATGGGTTAAATTCCACTGGGTTTGCCAACAACCAATTAAAAACTTAACAGAAGATGAAGCAGCAGCAATCATTGCTAATGACCGTGAAAGTGCTCAACGTGACTTATTCGATGCGATCGCAAAAGGTGATTTTCCCCGTTGGAAATTATACATCCAAGTGATGACAGAAGAACAAGCAGAAGCACTTCCTTACAACCCATTCGACCTTACAAAAGTATGGTATAAAAAAGACTTCCCATTAATCGAAGTAGGGGTGATGGAATTGAACCGCAACCCAGAAAACTACTTCCAAGATGTAGAACAAGCAGCATTTGCTCCATCCACAATCATTCCTGGTATTGGATTCAGCCCTGACCGCATGTTACAAGGCCGTTTGTTCTCCTACGCTGATGCACAACGCTATCGCTTAGGCACAAATTATCCATCCATTCCTGTGAATGCGCCTAAATGCCCATTCAATTCTTACCATCGTGATGGACAAGGCCGTGTAGATGGCAACCATGGCTCTACTATTGGATATGCTCCAAATAGCTTTGACCAATGGGCTAACCAACCACAATACAAAGACCCAGGTTATGATGTATCTGGTAAGGCATATCAATACGACTTCCGTGAAGATGATTCCGATTACTACACACAACCTGGTAAATTGTTCCGTCTCATGACTCCAGAACAACAACAAGTATTGTTTAGCAACACAGCTCGCAATATGGCAGGCGTTCCATTGTTCATCCAAGAACGCCATGCAAAACATTGCTATGCATGTGACCCTGCATACGGCGAAGGCGTAGCAAAAGCATTGGGTATCACAGTAGATTTTTCTACACCTGCTGACATCGGGTAACACTTGCAGCGCTATTTGTCTATGGCATACCGTGCTTAACTTAGAATAATGAAAGACCGCAACATATTCCTCCACAAACTGATCCTACGGTAGGTTTGCTCTGGAACATGTTGCGGTCTTTTTGCGTTGTCGTCAATTAGTTGAAAGAAATGCCATAGACTTGCTACGTTGCACTGCATTCCTTTGGGGAAGGAAAGTGAGTGTTTTTGCTGGATTTTTAACGGTTATGAACGTATAATTAATGGTATAGTCGTCTTTCATAATGAGAGGTTTGTGAAGGATATGACAAGCTGTTTGTGTTTGTAAGGGTAGGGGTAGTTGTGTATGAATAAGGTCAAAAAGGTGTTTCTTACGGAGATGGATGATGCTGAGGCGAGGGAGTTTTTGTTGCATAAGGAGTCCTATGTAGCGCCGAATTATCCTAAGTATTATAATTTCAAGTATTTACTTGAGTATGGTAAGGCTCTATTGGGGCGGCAGACGCTTGATGATGTGAATGGGCTTGTGATAGACCGGAACTATGGGGATATTCCTGATGTGAACTATACGATTCAGTTTAATAAATCCAAGGATTCCTTTCGTCCCAATGTGATTATTCATCCTTTGTTGTATGTAGATTTGGTAAACCTTTTAACGGATTCTACGCATTGGCAAGCTTTGTTAGATAGGTATCATGAGTTAGATGCACAAGTAGGTCCTCATATTGTGTGTAACAGTATTCCTTTCGAATTAGAAGGGGACAAGAATAAAACAAGGTATGCCCTTCATTTCTGGAAAACTATGGAACAGGAATCTATCAAACTGAGTATGATGTACAAGTATATATTACAGCTAGATTTGACGAACTTTTATGGGACTATTGACACGCAAATTATCGCATGGGCGCTCCATGGGGAAACGATGGTGAAAGAGAATCGGCGGGACCAGTCTTTGCTGGGGAATCGTATTAGTGAAAGACTGAAAGCTATGAATTACGGCAGTTCTATGGGGATTCCACAGGGTAACCAAGTATCCGACTTTCTAGCGGAACTATTAATGCGGTATTTAGACGTGTTGCTAGTTGAAAAACTGAAAGATATCGAAGGACGGTATCACATATTGCGGTATCGTGATGATTATCGTATTTTCACGCATACTGTAGAGGAGCAAAAGTTCATTAAAAAACAATTAACAGAGATTTTGCACCACCATAAACTAACATTGAATAGCTCGAAGGATAAAAGTGGGACGAATGTCATTATTGATTCTATCAAAGAAGATAAACTCTATTGGATAGAACATGATCCAGTG
>CAUUJQ010000179.1:0-2859 GCA_963545445.1 uncultured Veillonella sp.
CATCGCTACATTAGTGGCAAAAGTAGGTGTAGTAGGCTTTATGGGTCTTATTATTCCGCACTTGGCGCGCATGGTAGGGGGGCCTAAACATGGACGATTACTTATTTTTGCACCACTTATTGGCAGTATTGTGATGATATGGGCGGATGTACTTTCACGGGCCATGTATAGCCCCGAAGAAATTCCTATCGGCGTATTGACGTCTTTACTAGGGGCACCGCTATTTATTTGGATTATCATGACGAGATACCGCCATCAGGGGTAGAAAGTAGGGACTATGTACGAGGTAAATTCATTATCCTTTTCCTATGGAAAGCGACAAATATTAGATGACGTAAAGCTTACGTTTCCAAAGCATAAAATGACGGCTATCATCGGCCCTAATGGATGTGGTAAGTCCACACTGCTTGGACATTTGAGTCAATTGCATCCCACTGATGCGATTACATTGGATGGCGTGCCTTTACAAACCATTGATGGACCCACCTTTTCACGGAAGGTGGCTGTATTGGCACAAATGCATGATGCTATGATCGATGATTTTTTAGTGAAAGATATTGTGCTTATGGGACGATATCCTTATAAAAGTCATTTTGGAAATTATACAGAGGAAGACGTTGCCATCGCCCAGTCCTATATGGATCAAGTAGGTGTCACTCACTTGGCAGAGGAAGAAATGGGACATTTGTCGGGCGGTGAACGGCAACGGGTGTTCATTGCCAAAGCATTGACACAACAAACAGAGGTATTACTGTTAGATGAACCAACGAATCATCTAGACATGAAATACAAGGTAGCGCTCATGAAAGAATTGCAAAACTTTTCGGGCACAAGTATTGTAGTTCTCCATGACCTGAATCTAGCGGCGCGCTATTGCGATCACATCGTATTGATGAAAGATGGCAAAGTGGTGCAAACGGGAACGCCTCAACAGGTTTTGACACCGGAGTTGCTAGAGCCTATTTTTGAAGTGCCATTCCATGTATCTATGGAAGATGGCGTGTATCATTTATATTACTAAGTTTAGTAAGAAAGGGAAGAGTATGTTAAGTAATTGGAAAAAATCTAAAGGCTTTGTATTAACAGCTTTAGTATGTGGAGCTTTGGCAGTGGCTGGCTGTGGTTCTGAAAAAGAACAAGCGAAAACTGGCACAGAGGTAACTTGGAGTCAAACATTTGAAGGCAAACAAACAGAATTTGCTGTGAAACAAGCGCCTACACATGCCGTATCCATGTCTCAATTTACAACAGAAATGATGTTGCAATTAGGCTTGGAAGATAAAATGGCGGGTACAGCTTTCCAAGAGGAAGAAATTTACCCACCATTACAAGAGGCCTATAGCAAAGTAAAAGTATTGTCTGACAAATGGCCTTCTTATGAAGTGTTCATGTCTGTAAAACCTGATTTCGCCACAGGTTGGGAAGATTCTTTCAGTAAAGAAGGTATCCCAGCGGAAAAAATGATTGCCCAAAAAGTTAATATTTGGATTCCAGAATCTGTATTGTCCACACAAGCAGATTTAGAAACGAATTTCAAAGATATGATTAAATTGGGTGAAATCTTCGGCGTGAAAGCCAAAGCAGAAGAATGGGTAGCTGGTCAACGTGCAATCTTAGAAAAAGTACAAGCGAAATTAAAAGATTTACCGCATAAACGTGTATTTGTGTACGACTCTCAAGATGGTCAACCGTTCACAGTATTTGAAGGGTACACAACTAATGTATTGCGTTTGATCGGTGCTGACAATGTTATGAGTGGCTTAGGGGTAGATAAAACTTGGGCGAAAGGTTCTTGGGAAACTGTAGTACAACAAAACCCTGATTATATCATCATTCCTGACTATGGTAACTCCATCCGCAACGATGATGATTTCCAAGCAAAAGTAGCTAAAATTAAAGCTGACCCTCAATTACAAACTATCAAAGCGGTACAAGAAAACCACTTCATCCGTGTAAAATTATCTGAAATCACACCAGGTGTTCGCACAGTAGAAGCGTTGAAACGTTTAGCTGAAGAAATCCATGGTATCCATATCGACTAATTACATAGTTTGATACAGGCAAAAGCCGTCACAATTGTGGCGGTTTTTTGCATTTTCTATGAGTTGGGTAGTAGGAATTTTTATGATATGTGTCGAATACTAATAAGGTACGGCCTTTTTGTAAAATGGCCCTTTGTAAGTTACTAGTTGTATAAGGAGGAAATGGTATGCTAGTATATACAACACAAATGCCTATATCGAGAAACTGTAAGGAGAAAGAGTTTGTGCAGTTGGTGATCGATTGGATTCATTCGGACCAAGTGCAAATGATATGTCGTCACATATGGGGAAAGGATGCCCCCATATTAGAGGATATCGTGTGGGATGGAACATCGAACCATATTGTGCTAGGCAATGAGGCGTTGAGCTTGACGATCCAACGAGCAAATCGTGTGATAGCCGCCCGTTCAGCAGTTATGATACAAGTGGGCAAATATATGTTGGATTTCGTCTATTCACTAGGGGATCATTATTTGACCATGTCTGTTCACGGAGAAGGGCAACCCATTGATGGAGAGCACTTTTTGCCAGTATTAGCAAGAAGTTTTGCCTCTTGGATTATCGAGATGAATGTGGGTGGCTATGATAATAATCTACGCATTGCGTGCACACCAAGACGGGTGGATAATCCGGCACGGCATATACAAAAGTTGCTAGAGGGTGATGGTGAAAGTAGAATGCCCATTGTCTTGGTGACCCTTTCAAAACAGGGAGAAGCACCGTTAGATGTGGCAGATTTGGCACTTTCAGCAGTGGGATTAGCCCATGTGTTTATGGTGCCTAGTGATGATGGGAAAATCAATGACAGTCTGTCTCG
>CAUUJQ010000180.1:0-2854 GCA_963545445.1 uncultured Veillonella sp.
GAAGAAATAAAAATTTCTTCATCTTCTCTTCATCTTTCTCGTGTTACCCCCCTATTTATTAATTCAACTTATATCTATTATAAGGAAAACTGTTCACAAAGTTTACATTTGTAAACTTTCAGACACAAAAAAAGTTCACACAACTAGACGTCATATCTAGATTGTGTGAACTACTTTCACTCACTATGATATTATCTTTTTTTCATTCAACTCATCGACGATTTCATCTACTAAATATAGATCAGATCTGCAATGCATGTCTGCAATCCCCTCTCGCATCAGCGCATAGGTATCCGAATGATAAAACAATTCCAAGGCACACAAGGTTGTAATAGACAATCTTTCAGTTAATAACGCTATAATTCTAGCGTACTTTTTCTGTAGCAACACTGGATGCGCTTTCATACTTCCACACTTCTTTCAAATACCAACTTTGACAACGCTTTCTCAGTTCTAAACGTAATTTGCAAATTAGTCTCTTCATACATCAACCGTTTAATGGCTTCTGTTTTATCAATGAGTCCATCAAAATATAACTCTACGGTATTAAACACCCTATCATTAGCAACTCCACCTATCACGATATCGTAATCTGTTGTATCTTTACAGGTACGGCATTGCAAAATAAAATCTAGCCATTCTTCTGAATAACTTTCAAACGTTAATACCTTTACATCTGAAAGATCACTGTCATCAAAATTATATTCAGACACGATTCCCTTCTTATTCTGTTTACGAAAGCGCTTTGCCCATTGTTCAGCTTGCTCATAGATAGGCGTTGTGTAAAAGCCCTTTCCAAAATCCACATTTTCTCGTGAATGCATTAAGTCAGGATGAGTCACGACTACACATGAACCATGGTATACCTTCATAGGCTAACCCCCTTAGATTTCAGCATATCTAACAAATCATTCACAATGTATTCCTTCCCCTGCGTATGCAATACGTCATAGCAAGGTATGATATAGTTTTGCAATATATCTGTTTGTACTGCCAGCATGTCGTAGGCCACTGTTCCATCTACCGCCAGTTCTTTTGCTACGTTTTCTATACAAAACACAGCAAACTCTAATTCTTTAAACTCTTGTGCATTCGTATCAACACCGACGTCTATATATCGATTCATCTTCATATCCTTACAAAAAATAGTCAGTCCATTAGTTAAACCAAGGAGAGATGTCAAAGTCCTCGTGGATGGTTGCTTTCACCATGCTACGTCCTAAGTATAAACCTAGTAATGTTAGGTTCAGTCGACACAATGGGATGCGATTGTAAGTTTGGCACAGGTCTAGCAAGACTGGTGAGATGTGTTCTAGTACATCCTCGAAGGATGTTGTTTCCCAATCAAAAGCTCGGCTAAAGGCTAGGCTTGTCAACGTTTGTTGTGTGTCTTGATCGGTGATGCCCGCTCGTTGGAATAAGTTTGGCAACATGTATTCGTCAACGGCTGACAATTTCAACAAGTTAGAGTTAAGGCTCGGTACGGTAATGGATGTGCGTACTGGCGCATTTTGCATGACATATTCTAATTCTTCCAAGGTAAAGCCCCGATAGTCGAACACCAATGGATAGGAGTTGCGCATAATTTGTTCAAATCGCACCTCTTCTGCGGACGATGTGCAACGCAAGTACTCTAATTGTTGATACATGTCTTCACGAGTTGGTAATTCGCTAAGTAATGGTTCTAAATATTTCTCAACATAGTGTTGGAAATTCTCCAAGGTATAGTTGTTGGAATTTTTAGAATATTGCACGATTAAGGCTAATCCCAAGGCTTGCAAATGGCCTTTTTGCATGTTCACCAAGCATTTCAAGGCATCCACAGCCACCAAGTACCAGGTACTGGATCGCGGGCGTTTCACCACATCACAGAAGGCATCCGCCAGCATATCTCGCAACCATTCTACTGGGTTTGCAACATATGCTTTTTGCACTTGTAACAACGCTTCTTGGACGGCAATATTTTCCAACAATGTAGCGATTTCTTCTTCTGATTCGGCGCCCAATCGGGAGAATGCGTATTCTGTGATGTACTTCGCCATCGTTTCTGATGCTGGATTCAAGATGCCAAAGGCCGCTATGTATTGCGCCACTGCTTTGTCTGCAATCGTTGTCATTTCTGATGCCACCGTATCGTTTGGTGCTATTGTTTCTCCATCTAGCCCCTTTGTGAAAGTTTCCTCTACGTTTGGTGTTCCTGCCGCCGATGTGTCAGATTGTGCCACAACTTCATCACTAATTTTCGGCATAATCCGTGTCGCATCGTCTGCATCCTCTAGGGGTTGCTCGCTCACAGCGCGCACCAATTCTTTGGACACAATCCCCTGGGATTCATTCCAATCCGTCGCATCCACCGCTGGCATTGGCATAGTGTAATCACTAGGATTCATCTCTTCCCAAATCGTATCATCCGCGTCATCTGCTTCCTCCGCTTCCACCTCTTCCTCTCTCACGGCGTAAGGATTCTGAAAGTTTCGTCTCCGTTGTTCATAATAATCATCATAATTCGGTACCTGTTGCTCCGTATGTTTCTGGTTACTTTTACCATCTCGAAACAAGAAATAGCAACATAGTAAAAACAGCAAAACCACACCTACAACGACCACATAAGGTCCATATTGCAGTGAAAGTTGTATCAATCCGTCCATGGGGAATCCTCCAATTCATAAAAGTATGTGTACTTCTTTTATTATACCTATTTACGTTGAGATTTGAAAGTGTGTAACCACAGTTCTCCCAAAATCTTCTGACAAGTTCCAGAGAAACAGAAAAAGGAACTATCCGAAGATAGTTCCTAGCGTGGTGGACGATGACAGGATCGAACTGCCGACATCCTGCTTGTAAGGCAGGCGCT
>CAUUJQ010000181.1:0-2854 GCA_963545445.1 uncultured Veillonella sp.
GCAAAATATAAAGAAGAACATCAAATGCAGATTCATGATGTACAGCGTGAACAAGAAGTGCTAGATTCTGCGGTGAAAGCCTTACAAAATCCAGAATTAGGGGACTATGCAAAAGAGTTCATGGGAGAGGTCATCCGCATTTGTAAAGAGTATGAAAAGAATCATATCCACCAGCATATTTTCTTAATCGGCATGCCAGGGGCGGGTAAAACGACGATTGGTAAAGCCTTGGCGCAAACATTGGGATTGGACTTTTATGATGTGGATACAGAAATTCAAGAGCGTACAGGCAAGTCTATCCAAAATATTATTATTCATGATGGAGAAGAAGAATTGGAGCTTACTGTTATCCAAGATTTAGTGAGTAAACAAAATGCCAGTGTCATTGCTACAGGCGGTGGTACTGTGTTGTGCGATGCCACAGCGGAATTGATGCGTGAGTCCGGCTATGTAGTGTTGATTCAACGAGATGTAAAACAAATCCTTGACGATTTAGACATGGAGATTAGACCATTGTTAAAAGAAAGTATTGAATATATTTTCCGCCTCTATGAAGAACGCCAACCAATTTATGAGCGTGTGAGCCATATTAAAATTGAAAATATCAGCAATGTGGCTGATGTAGTTAAGGCCGTCATAGCTGCCTTGCCCAATGTATCCCTATGAGTACAATTTTAGGAACGGTGTACCGTATTATTTTTTCTGCCGCTAATGGAAAGTACTGTGTGTTTCTATTGAAAGACTTTCAAGATATAACGCATACGTGCACAGGAAATATAGATCCCCCAAAAGTGGGTGAAGAAGTAGAAGTAAAAGGTACCTATGTAACTCACCAAAAATATGGTAAGCAATTAAAAATCGACAGTATCCAACGCATCATGCCGGATACGTTGGCGGGTGCTAGGCGATATTTGGAAAATTTGAAAGTAAAAAAGCTGGGGCCTAAAACATTAGATAAAATTCTGGCTTATTTTGATGAATCCATCTTGGAGGTATTGCGAAAAGAAAACCCTGTAGAGATATTGGAGATTCCCAATGTAGGAAAGGGTGTCAAACAAGAATTATACAAGACATTGCTCGGTGAAGGCGTATTGCAGGAAATTAATGACTTTTTTGCTAAGTACAACATGAGTAATCGTTGGAGCCGTGAGTTATATGAAGTGTATGGAGCAAAAACTATTGAGATGATTCAGCATGACCCCTATTTGTTGTTGCGTCTTGATGGGAATATGCCCTTTCAGACGGTAGATCATTTTGCAGCGCAAATGGAATATCCCTTCGATAGTAGTTACCGTATCGATGCAGGGATTCGGTATGTGATGGACCAAATTAACGATTCTGGACATACTTGTATTCCTATAGAGGAATTAATGGTATCCTTGTCGAATCTATTAGGTGATGACTATATCGATACCATCGTGGAACGCTTGGAATATTTACTGGAAGCTAATATTTACCACCAAGAGGACTATGATGATGTCAGCTATATCTATCAACCAAAGGTATATCGTGCGGAAGTGGATAGTATCGATTATACTCGGCAATTCTTAGAGTCTGATGAAGAGATACACTTGGATGTGGAGAGTTTTTGCAACACCTACGAATCTTTGTATCAAATGCAATTAGGAGAAGAGCAAAAGAAAGCCATCATGATGGCACTGCGAGAACGCTTTTCTATAATCACCGGTGGTCCAGGTACAGGAAAGACGACTATTATCAAGGCATTAGTTGCTGGTTATCAACAGGCGAATTTACGGCGTATCGTTCTCTGCGCTCCTACGGGCCGAGCAGCAAAGCGCTTATCAGAGGCCACCGAGCAAGAAGCATTTACAATCCATCGATTGCTAGAGCCTGAAGCTGAAGGTTCAGGCTATGCTTTCACAAGAAATCAAGATGATCCACTCGATGTAGATGTGGTGATTGTAGATGAATCATCCATGTTGAACCTCGAGATTTATTATGCTTTGATTCAGGCCATTCCTGCGGAGGCTCATGTAGTGCTAGTCGGTGATGTGGATCAGTTGCCACCAATTGGGGCGGGCTTTATTTTACGGGATATGCTGGAAAGTGAGGTCATTCCCTATCAAGGGTTGACCCAGATTTATCGTCAACAAGCGGGCAATCGTATCATCGATAACGCCTATGCCATCAACCATGGTGACATGCCGAATTTGACGCGATGTGATGAGTTTTGCTTTGATGAGGCCCATGACGTTGAAAGTATCTTGGACCGCTTGGTTACACGATATCGTGAGGAATTAGAACACGTAGAATCTGATTTAGATATACAAATTGTGAGCCCTATGCGTAAAGGGCCTATGGGCAGTGTGGCTATTTCTAAACATTTACAAGACACTTTGAATCCTAGACGACCTGATCGGGAAGAAATCAAGGTAGATGGACGTATATTCCGTGTGGGAGATAAAGTCATTCAAATGGAAAATAACTACGATCAAGACGTGTATAATGGTGAAATTGGACGTATTACCAATATACTGGGAAAACATGTATTTGTAGAATTTCCAGATAAATCTATGACCCTCACAGAAGAAGATATGCTAACCATGTCGCTGGCCTATGCTATCACAGTTCACAAGGCGCAAGGTAGCGAATACCATCGGATTCTATTGCCCTTTACATCGATGTACAATGTGATGTTGCAACGAAATTTATTGTATACGGCGATTACACGGGCTAAGGATAAAGTACTTATTATCGGCAGTAAAACAGCCATCCAAACGGCTGTGAACAATCAAGAATACCAATATCGATATACCTTATTTAAGGAACGCTTAGAGGGGGTTATATAATGCGCTTATGGGATTTACTATGTCCTCCTACGTGTATTCATTGT
>CAUUJQ010000182.1:0-2849 GCA_963545445.1 uncultured Veillonella sp.
TATAGAGCTATTCTTTAATTCTTCAGAGGATTTATTAGCTTCTGCAATAATATGGTTGGCATGCTCTTGTGCTTGTTTTACAAGTTCGCTTTCTTCTGTTAATTTTTGAATATATTCTTTCGCTTGTTCAATCAAAGCTTCCGCTTGTTTTTGACCTTCTGCAATGATGCGATCACGTTCTGCCACAATGCGACGAGATTCTTCTAATTCCAAAGGAAGAGATTCTGTCAACGCATCTACAAGGCGCATGATATCTTCTTCTTCGATCATTTTTTTATTCGTTAATGGCATATGACCACTAGTTTCAATTAAATTTTCCAATTCTTCTAACAATTTTTCAGTTTTCATGGTGTCCTCCTACTTTTCTTTGGTTTGATTAAATTTATGTTCTAATGCTTCTTTTACAACTGTTGGAACTAACCCTTCTAACTTGCCACCAAATTTAGCAAGTTCACGAATCCCTGTAGAGCTAACAAAGGCGTATTTATTATTCGTCATAATAAATACCGTTTCAATATCATCGTCTAAAAACTTTGAAAATAAGGCCCTTTGAAATTCGTACTCAAAGTCGCTCAACGCACGCAATCCACGAATGATAATATAGCTATTGCGAGATTTCACATAATCATTGAGCAAGCCCTCTCCAAAATCTACTTCCACATTGGGAATGTGCGACACAGATTGTCGAATCAGTTCTGCCCGTTCTTCTAGGGTAAATAAATAGTTTTTATTGGGATTTTCCGCAATGACAACGATTAATTTATCCACCAGTTTACTAGCTCGTTCAAAAATATCAACATGGCCATTGGTAACAGGATCAAAACTACCTGGACAAACTCCTATTCTCACAATATAAGCCCCTTTCTATGGTTCACGACTGATTATATCCACCCTCGTGTAACCGAAAGACAATTCTTTCACAACAGTCCAAGAAGGTAACAATTCTAATGTTTCATTTTTGTGACGCTCTATGATTAAAAAGCCATCTTCTGCCAATAAATCTAGGTCATCCACTAGTGTTACTGTTTTCTGCACATATCCCTTTTCATAGGGAGGATCCGAAAAAATCAAATCAAACTGTTTCCCTTGTAAGCGAGAAAGAGCCGATTCCATAGTGGACTTCATAATCTCTAATCGATCTGCCACTTTACAGTGGATCCCATTATTTCGAATACATACTTCTGTGCGCGTATCAACGGCTACAGCATATTCTGCACCACGGCTCAAGGATTCAATGGCCAAAGCACCAGTGCCCGCAAATAAATCTAAGACACGAGCCTCAAAAAATCCTTTTCGACTTTGGATTACATTGCAAATGCTCTCCCGTACTCGATCTTGGGTAGGCCTTGTGTCCATACCTTTTGGTGCCTGGATGGTATGCCCTTTTGCTGTACCTGAAATTATTCTCATACTTTTATTACCTATACTCGTATATTCTACATGATTTTACTACAGGGTACAATAGATTTTTTTAATCTTTCACCACTTCTTGTTTTACATCGCGATTCATTAATCGCAGTAACACTTCTGCTGGTGGAACTTGGTGATAGAGAACTTCATATAATGCATTGGTAATCGGCATGTCTATCCCTTTTGCTTTCGCCAAATCATAGACAATGCGGACCGCAAAAAAACCTTCTACAACCATTTGCGATTTCTCTATAATTTCTTCCATCGTTTCCCCAGCGGCTAGCTTTTGACCAGCTCTGCGATTTCTGCTATGCGGGCTCATGCATGTAGCAATTAAATCTCCCATTCCTGAAAGTCCCGCATACGTTTCAGCTTGAGCACCCATGGCTACGCCAAACTTCGTCATCTCATGGAGACCACGTGTCAATAAAGCTGCCAGCAAATTATCCCCTAGCTGCATACCATGGGCAATGCCCGCCGCCAAGGCGATGACATTCTTAGTGGCACCACCTAGTTCAACACCTACCACATCGGTATTACCATAAACCCTAAAACTAGAGCTACCCAAAGCTTGTTGTACTCGGTGAATCGCTTCTTCAGAAGCGCTCGCTACCACTGTTGCAGCTGGTAAGTTACGACCTACTTCTTCTGCATGATTAGGGCCCGATAGAATGGCAGTTGCTTTCACAAGTATCCTAATTTCCTCGTCGATGACCAGAGATAAGCGTTTTTCCGTTTCTTTCTCTAGCCCCTTTGAGCATCCTACGACAATCATGTCCTCTGTCATATAGGCACGTATATCTTGCAACGTACTACGCACATAGCTGGAAGGAGTGACTAATAAAACTACCTCTGCTTGCGCTAAGGTCTGTTCATAGGAGTGAGAAAATGATAATTCACTAGGTAACTCCACATCTGGTAAGTATGGATTTCTACGATATTCTCGTAAATAGTTAGCTTTTTCTTCTGTGCGGCAATACATTATCACATCGTGACCCGCAGCCACGCCTTTTAGGGCTAATGCGGTGCCCCAACTACCGGAACCAATAACTGCAATTTTCATGATTACTCATCCTTTGTAATACGTTTGACAGCTAATTCTTTTCCTTGTAATAAGCGTTGAATGTTCTCCCGATGGCGGAACACCACAAAGGCAGCAGCGACTGCCCCAAACAATACATAGGGAAGTGGCTCCGAGAAATCAAGATCGGCACTAATGTAGCCGCCACAATAGACCCTAAGGATACATAGGAAGTAACTTTCACAATGATTGCCCAAAGGCCGAAACAAATGGCTGCCACCACTGGTGACAATGCGATAAGCACACCTAAGCCAGTCGCTACGCCACGGCCACCGGAAAAGCCTAAAAAGATAGACCAATTATGACCAATCATAGCCAGCAAGCCACCTGCAATCATCCACTCTGGATTCGGAGAAAA
>CAUUJQ010000183.1:0-2848 GCA_963545445.1 uncultured Veillonella sp.
TTTCGTATTCCAATCTCCGCCAGACATAGTTTCAATCAATTCTCTACGCTCTTTTTTCATCCATGTGATGGCGGACAATTGAAAGTCTGTGTCGGATACATACACCAACTGATGCTTCTTAGCTCGGTTAATAAAGTCTGTTATATACACTGGGTCATTAATAGGCTCTAAATATTCATGTGCAATATAGTAGGTTTTATGATCTAAGGCAGAGTCAAAACTGTCTGTTTTCCAGCCTAATTTAGGAACTACATCCTTGGAGTCTTTGATGAGTTCATTCATTTGATGTACAAAAGAAATACCTTTTTCTGTGCGCGGTAATAAATCCATGTCATGATCATACCGTGTCGCAAACATCATCATCTCCCGTACTTGGTCCAATCGATGCCAACCAGGATACACGTTATAGGAAACATAGGCTACCCCTCGTTCGGACAAGTTCACATTACAAATCTCTAAAATTTTATCTTTCACCACATCTGGCACCCAAGACCAAATACCATGAACAATGATGTAATCAAATGTGCCAAAATCTTTATCAATTTTTAGAATGTCTTGTTCTAGTAATTTTACATTTTTTAAATCAATAGCCTCGATGATTTCATTGCCGATTTCAATTTGAGATCCACTAAGGTCAACCCCTACAAAAGACGCCTCTGGATGGTACACAGCTTGGCCGATGATATTGCCCCCCATAGAACAACCAAGTTCTAAGACACGGGCTTCTTTTGCTGGCACCGGATTCAAGCCCCATAACTTCGCCTTTGCCTCTAAACTATTGATGGATGTTACCCCAAAAGATTTAGAAGGATATACTAACTCGTTATAGGAATCTTTTAAATGTTTAATCGCTGCCGTTTCTTCTTTAGAAATTGTTGTTTTCTTGTTTACGTTCATTATCAATGCCTTTCTTACTAATTGATTCGTCTATATACCATCATTTGCACTGCTATATTCTAACCATATTCAATGTAATCAATTGATTCTATAGGATACACGAAAAATACCTAACCTAAAAACTTAGGTTAGGTATTCTATAGTCGTGTCCCATGAAGTTCTAGATCATAGGAATCGATTCCTTCGTATTATTCTGCAATTTGCACTGGCACAACAGTAGTCGCTTGTTTTGGCAATGCATTGCCTACTCGTTTTGGTACCACAGTGTTATCTTGTGCGCGGTACACTGGTTGGTTCGCTTGTACAGGTACAACAGTCGTTGTTTGTTTGAACTCTGTGTTGCCTGTGCGTTTCGGTACTACTGTATCACTTTGTGCAGATTGTGCAGATACTTTCACAGTTGATGCCGCACCTGTATGTTGCACGCGATCCTGGGACCAAACAGCGCCCATTACGCTAGATGTACTGATAATTGCCACTAATATTGCCATAATAAATTGTTTCATTGTGTTCTCCTTGTATAACTTTTACATATGTCTTGTGAATTACTTAATCTATATCTATATCCTTCGATATGCTTATATAGTAACATACGTTGAGTGATACTACAAGGGAATTTACAAACCATAATCATTCTTTTTTATAATAGGCATATTGCAATTATGCTATAGTTCTATACGCCTGTGAAAGTTCCTTACAAATATGGATATTGCGAGTATGCCATAGCTCCACGCTTCTGTGAAAGTTACCTATAAAATATGAAGTTTCTGTAATAGGATCACTATCGTATAGATGCCAAAACCTGCATACACTACGTTTAATGTACGTATAACGATAACCTCAAAATCAACACGCCCTTTTTTAAAGAGTCGTTCATGACGAGCCATGAATAAATCGGGTTTACAGGAGTTCACCGCCCGTAACATCAATCTATAAATCGTTATCACCATACGAACACCCTGAATAACTGTAACACCCACAAGCCCCAGAAGAACATAGGAAATCCATTGTGGTTCTTGGACAAATCCTTTCACCAATAAAATACCAAATACGTCGAATGCACTCAAAAATATAAATATCACAAGCGACATATTGGCTATGGCTTGCCCAGACATATAGTTTAAAATATCATGTAACTCCGTGCCTACCGATTCCGCCGTTACTTTTTCTTCATCTTTCCTCATCCATTTGTGTAAGGACCATAGTTGGTACACCACCCAGGCCGTCATATACACCAAATAGATCTGCAATTCTGTCATACAATCCCTCCCATTCTGTTCTCACTAGACAATCACGTTTTACTGTTCCATACCTAATAGTAACACAGTGCGTGAAAATTTGCTACATACACAAAAGGAGCTGTAACCCCATGTTTATATCAACATGTTTGTTACAGCCCCTCATAGTTTCAAAGATCCAATCTTAGTGTCCTTCTTTAACTTGGAAGATTTCCCCTGTGAAAGCATCGATTTTTATTTCTACTTCACGAGTCAACGTTTCTCCGTCTACTTCATAGTGCGGACGACCATGATCTGTATCATACTTTACTTTTTCAATGCGATAGTCTGGATATACAGTTTTAAAGATTTCCATCGCTTTTTCTTGCGTAATTTGCGCTTGTTGCTGTGTAGCTTGTGGCGCTACTTGAATTGGCCCTTTCACAGCGGGGATGGCACGTGCGTATTGCTCACGGTCTTGATACCAAAACCAACCCATAGCGCATGCCGTCACAATAGCGCCTACTAAAAAAGAAATAATGCTTCGTTTCATGCTATGTCTCCTTGCTTAATTTTCACATTCTTACTTCGTATATAGAAATTGGCAATCGTCTATACTACATTTGCATAGTATATTAGCACTGTACGTCTATATCATAAACCTATATTATATATCTGTATATCTACATCTTTCTATATAGCTCATAGGAATATAGTATCATATCTCTATTTAT
>CAUUJQ010000184.1:0-2836 GCA_963545445.1 uncultured Veillonella sp.
CTAGAACGAGGATTTAGTAAACCAACAGAACGAATTGAAAAGTTGAGAAAAGTAATTATTGATGCCGTACCACAGGTCGAATCAGAACGTGCAGTTTTAATTACAGAATCCTACAAGGAAACCGAAGGTCAACCTACGATTATCCGTCGGGCGAAAGCTGTTGAAAAAATCTTTAATGAGTTGCCAGTTACTATCCGTGATAATGAACTTGTAGTTGGTTCTATCACAATCAACCCACGCTCCACAGAAATTTGCCCAGAGTTCTCCTATGATTGGGTAGAAAAAGAATTCCATACGATGCATAAACGTATGGCCGATCCATTCGAAATTTCTGAAAAAGTACAACACGAATTACATGAAGCTTTCAAATATTGGGAAGGCAAAACAACTCACTCTTTAGCAGATTCCTATATGGAACCAGATACAAAAGACTGTATCGCTAATGGTGTATTCACAGTAGGTAACTACTTCTTCGGTGGTGTAGGCCACGTAAACGTAGACTACGGTAAAATCTTAGAAAAAGGTTTCCGCGGTGTATTAGAAGAAACAATTACAGCATTACATGCACTTGATGAAGATGATCCTAGCAGCATTAAGAAAAAACAATTCTACAATGCAGTTATTATCTCCTACAATGCAGCTATTCGATTCGCACATCGTTATGCTGAAAAAGCTCGTGAATTAGCAAGTCAAACATCTTGCCCAACTCGTAAAGCAGAATTACAACAAATCGCTGCTAACTGTGATCGCGTACCTGAATTCGGCGCTCGTAACTTCTGGGAAGCATGTCAATCTTTCTGGTTCTTACAAATCATGGTTCAAATTGAGTCCAATGGTCACTCCATCTCCCCAGGCCGTTTTGACCAATACATGTATCCATACTTAAAAGATGATCCAATTGATCGCGTAAAAGCACAAGAATTAGTGGACTGCATCTGGGTTAAATTGAACGACATCAATAAAACTCGTGATGAAATTTCTGCTCAAGCATTCGCTGGTTATGCAGTATTCCAAAACCTTTGCGTAGGTGGTCAAGACTCTGAAGGTAAAGATGCAACAAACGAAGTATCTTACATGTGTATGGAAGCAGTAGCGCACGTTCGCTTACCAGCTCCATCCTTCTCTGTACGTGTACATCAAAATGCTCCAATGGAATTCTTATATCGCGCTTGCGAAGTATCCCGTTTAGGCTATGGTGTTCCAGCATTCTACAATGACGAAGTAATCGTCTTGGCTCTTGTATCTCGTGGCGTAGCATTAAAAGACGCTCGTGACTACTGTATCATTGGTTGTGTTGAACCACAAGCGGGCCATCGTACAGAAGGCTGGCATGATGCGGCGTTCTTCAATATCGCAAAAGTTCTTGAAATTACTCTTAACAACGGACGTTGTAAAGGCAAACAATTGGGACCTAAAACTGGCGAGTTAGAAGAATTAGATACTATGGATAAATTGTTGGCAGCATACCAACAACAAATGGAATACTTCGTTCGTCACTTAGCAAAAGCTGACAACGCTGTTGACTACGCTCACATGGAACGCGCTCCATTGCCATTCATGTCTGCTATGGTTGATGATTGTATCAAACGCGGTAAATCTTGCCAAGAAGGCGGCGCGATCTACAACTTCACAGGACCTCAAGCATTCGGTGTTGCTGACGCAGGTGACTCCTTATATGCAATCCAAAAAAATATTTACGAAGACAAACGCTTTACATTAGCTGAATTGCGTGAAGCATTAGAAGCTAACTTCGGTTATAGTGATAGCGCAGCTCCAATTTGCACTCCATCTATTCCAGAATCTACATTAGATGAAGCTCAAATCTATGAAGCAGTTAAGAAAATCTTATCCTCCACAGGATCTATCGACATTGCTACATTGGAATCTCATTTGAAACAAGGTACTGGTACAGGCACAAGCTGTGGATGCAAATCGCAAGCTGATCCAAGCAAATATGCAACTATCCGCAATATCTTGAAAAACACTGATTCCTTCGGTAATGATATTGAAGAAGTAGACGAATTCGCATATCGTTGCGGTAAAATCTACTGTAATGAAGTGGATAAATACATGAACCCTCGTGGTGGTCAATTCCAAGCTGGTATCTACCCAGTATCCGCTAACGTATTGTTCGGTAAAGATGTAGCTGCATTACCAGATGGACGTTTAGCAACTGAACCATTGGCTGACGGTGTATCCCCTCGTCAAGGTAACGACGTTAACGGTCCTACAGCGGCTTCCAACTCCGTAGCAAAATTAGACCATGCACAAGCATCGAATGGTACATTATACAACCAAAAATTCACACCAGCAGCAGTAGGTGGGGAACAAGGTTTGAAAAACTTCGTATCTATCATTAAGAGCTTCTTTGATAAAAAAGGTAGCCATGTTCAATTCAACGTTGTTGATAAACAAACATTGTTAGATGCACAAGAACATCCAGAAGATAACCAAGACTTGATCGTTCGTGTAGCAGGTTACAGTGCTCACTTCGTAACATTGGCTAAAGAAGTACAAGACGATATCATTAATCGTACAGAACATGAAATGTAGGTACATAATATAAAGGATAAGTTCGTATGGAATCAGTAGATTATAGTGTACAAGGCACTGTATTTGATATTCAACGCTTTTCCATTCACGATGGACCAGGAATCCGGACAATCGTATTTTTGAAAGGCTGTCCATTACGATGTAAATGGTGTTCTAATCCAGAATCACAGCAGTATTATCCTGAAGTAGTGTATCGAAAACAACTCTGTATTGGTTGTAAAGCTTGTCAGGCAGTTTGCCCTAAACAGGCCATTGCCGATAGCAACCCGTACTGGATCGACCG
>CAUUJQ010000185.1:0-2818 GCA_963545445.1 uncultured Veillonella sp.
GTTCAATATGATGACGGGACGCCACCTCCGGCACAACGCCACCAAATTTTCTATGAATGGGCACTTGACTGGAGATCACATTGGAAATCACCGTTCTGCCATCTTGTAAGACCGCTGCGGATGTTTCATCACAGCTAGTTTCGATGGCTAGTGTATAGATACTCATTCCAGTTCCTCCATTTCTTTCGTCATAATCAATCCATCTTCTACGGGATCCGAATAAAATTGTTTGCGCAATCCCACCGCTGTAAAGCCTAATCTACGATACATGGCTTGGGCTGCAATGTTGGACACACGCACTTCTAAAAAGATATGTTTCATCCCCCGTTTACCGAGCAGTTTCATCAACTTTCGAGTCAACTTAGCGCCATAGCCTTCACGGCGATGGCTGGGATGGATGGCAATGTTCGTAATTTGCCCTTCATCCAAGACTAACCACGACCCAGCATAGCCAATAATCTTGCCGTCTTCCGTCTCTGCCACAAGGTATAACTTATCTTCCACTTCTAAATCGTCTAGGAGTGCCTCTTTCGACCAAGGGGTGGAAAAACAGGCCCGTTCAATTTCGTAGATACCTTCAATGTCGCTGCGCAATGCTTCTCGTAATACGACCATTATCGTTCACCTGCCGCTTCACGGACTACCACCGTAGGTTCCACATACGTACCAGTAGCTAGGATGTCTTTGTTCTTTTCATCCCACACCACTTCTGCCTCAGACTTACGGATATAGAAGGGCTCAATAGACTCTGCATCAGGTATGTTGCCACTTATAAACTCTGGCAATGCCACTTGAATAACATGCGATGCCCGTGGTCGCTGTTTCGATTCATGACCTAGTACGAGTTTCATAGGATTAATACGACCTTCTTCTACACCTAAAGCATATTCTTTTTCCAAACGCTTTAAACCATCCCCTACGATGACCACCGGTTCCTGTTCACATAGGTTCACTAATGATGTTAGCAATTCTGGCACTTGATGAACTTTCACAGAATCCAAAGCGTACATAGCTCTGCCATTCCATGTATATTGACGAGCATAGACCTGTTTTTTCTGGGCATCTACAACGGTGCACACACGGTAATTAGAATACATAAATCCTTGCGCTAATACGTCTGTGGTAAGCACCCCTACAACCGGTACATTCCAAGCGTACGCCAATGCTTTCGCTGTGCCTAGACCAATGCGCAAGCCTGTAAACGAACCAGGTCCAATAGTAACAGCAATGCCGGTAATGTCGGACTTCTGTACCTTTCCTGTGTGCAGCACAGTTTCAATATGTGGCACCAATTGTTCAGAATGAGTCAGCCCTGCCTGTACAATGAGTTCGCTCCGTATTTCTTTGTCGTTTCCCACCGCCACACTGGCAATGGCACTACTCGTTTCAATTCCTAAAATCATAGGTTCTCTCCTATGCGTTGTAATGTTTCTTCTGAAAGCAGGTCCGTACGAACTGTAAACTGACGAGATCCATCATCTGCTATTGCAATGTCAATCCACACCGTCGTATCCGGTAATTCGTCATTAAACTTACTAGCCCATTCCACTACGGACTTCGTTTCCTCTGTATATTCATAAAACCCGATGGTTTCTAATTCTTCTACCAAGTCCATCCGATACAAATCGAAGTGGTACAAGTAAGCACCATCTACTTCATAGGTATTCATCAAGGCGAAAGTAGGGCTTGTCACTTCTTCGGTAACCCCAAAACCTTTCGCAATCCCTTGGGAAAAATGCGTTTTTCCCGCCCCTAACGTGCCGTCCAAGGCAATGCAAATAGGGCTTTCATAGTCTTTTATAAATTTCCCTAGACTACGGCCTAGGGCCAACGTTTCCTCTACGGAATGTGTTGTATATTGTATGGTGTTCATAGTCATCCTTTATTAATCTATCTTTTTAAAATGATTATATCCTTTAGTTGCCACCGTTACCCACTGTCCATCACGCTCTACCAACACTTCTGCTTTGCCTGTTTTGACATGTCCAATGATGGTGAAAGTCTCTGCAGGCAACTCCTGCGCCTTATCAGTTGGAATGGTGCCCACTAGTTGAAAGTCTTCCCCACCTGTCCACATAGGAAGATAAGGGCTTATATGGTGGCTTTCACAGTAGGCATGCACCTCTGGATGGATGGGCAAAGCACTTTCATCAATGTAAATCGTCACCCGGGATGCGTTAGCAATCTCGTTGAGCTCGCTGGACAAGCCATCGCTGATGTCATTCATGGACGTGGCTCCTAAGCCTCTTGCTATTATACCACATTCCACATGAGGAATGGGCCGTTGATGCACAGATTGACTTACTGGATAGTCTTCGCTGTTCTCTAATAAACTGTGGAGCCCCACATAGGATAAGCCCAAATAATTTGTAATGAACACCGCATCACCATCTTGAGCACCACTGCGCAAGACAGATTGATGTTTGGGAACATCTCCAAAGACTGTGGCAGAAATCACAAAAGGTCCTTCCGTTGATACCGTGTCGCCACCGATGATATTTACATCGTAGTCTGCACATATAGCACGCAAACCGTTGTAAACTTCTTCTACATAGGATGTATGTCGCCCCTTAGGCACTGCAATAGAAATTACCATATGACGTGGGGTCCCACCCATGGCTGCGATGTCGCTGATATTGGCAGCCCCTAGACGATACCCTACATCAAAAGGAGCCGTGGTACTTTCACTAAAGTGAACACCTTCCACCATCATGTCTGTGCTAACTAGTTGATCCACATCACGAGGAGTGTCATAGACAGCGCAATCATCACCAACCCCGACCTTTACGTACGTAGGGTTGTGGATACTATGCTGTGT
>CAUUJQ010000186.1:0-2813 GCA_963545445.1 uncultured Veillonella sp.
ATGCCTCTGTGGAAGGGATTACGAAATACTTACCAATGGGGGCTGGGTTCTTGTTAGAAAAAGAAATTCGCTATGTTGGCGGTGCTGTAGAACATCCAGAACATCCATTTGCAGCCATCATTGGTGGTGCTAAGGTGAGTGACAAAATTGAAGTAATTTCCAACTTATTGCCAAAAGTAGAAGTGTTGATCATCGGTGGCGGCATGGCGAACACTTTCGTAGCAGCCCAAGGTCATAATGTAGGCACTTCTTTGGTAGAAACAGATAAATTTGAGTTAGCTCGTGAATTAATTGCTCGCGCGAAGGAAACGAATACGAATTTATTGCTGCCAGTAGATTTCGTCGTAGCCGATGCTTTCAGTGAAACTGCAAATCATAAGGTGGTCGATGCCACAGCGATCGAAGATGGTTGGATGGCATTAGATATTGGACCGAAGAGCCGTGAGTTATTTGCTGAGGCCTTGGCACCAATGAAAATGATCGTTTGGAATGGTCCTATGGGCGTGTTCGAAATGGAAGTCTTTGCAGGTGGTACTAATGCGGTTGCAAAGGCAGTAGCAGAGGCCAGAGCTACTACAATCGTAGGTGGCGGTGATTCTGTGGCAGCCATTGAAAAAAGCGGGTTGAGCGACAAAATTTCTCATATTTCCACTGGTGGCGGTGCGTCCTTAGAATACTTAGAAGGCAAAGTGCTACCAGGTATTGCTGCCTTACAAGAGGCGTAGGAGGTTATCATGCGACAACCGATTATTGCAGGAAACTGGAAAATGCATATGACGAATACGGAAGCCACTGTATTCGTAGAACAATTGAAAACTTTAGTGGCTGATGCAACCTGCGAAGTAGTGGTATGTCCGCCTTTCACAGCTATCAGCACAGTGGCTGATTTAGCAGAAGATACCAAGGTTCGTGTGGGGGCTCAAAATGTGTTCCATGAAGAAGCTGGCGCTTATACAGGGGAAGTATCTCCGTCGATGTTGACGGACTTAGGTGTGTCTTACGTGATTGTGGGCCACTCTGAACGACGCTCTATTTTTAAAGAATCAGATCGCTGTGTGAATAAGCGCGTGCGCATCGTCTTACAACATGGTATGAGTCCCATCCTTTGCGTAGGTGAAAGCTTAAATCAACGTGAAAGTGGCGAAACGGTAGCATTTATTCATTCTCAACTAGAAATGGGATTGCATGGCGTACCAGCGGAAGAAATGACGGAAGTAGTCATTGCGTACGAACCGATATGGGCCATTGGCACAGGTCGTACAGCCACAGCGGAACAAGCCGGTGAAGTATGCCAAAGTATTCGTGAGAAAATCGCAGCTATGTATACGCCGGAGATTGCAGAACAAGTGCGCATTCTGTACGGTGGCAGTGTAAAACCGGAGAATGCGAAAGATATTTTAGCCCAAGCCCACGTAGATGGTGCTTTGGTGGGCGGTGCTTCCTTGGAAGCAGAGACTTTCACAGGTATTATTAAAGCCTGTTAACATAGGTTTGAGGTAGAGTATGGCAAAATTAAAAGGACCAGTGATGCTAACCATCCTTGATGGATTCGGCATTGGGGACGGTCAAGACCCAACAAATGCGGTGGTACAAGCGAACCCCCGAACATTTTTAGACCTATGGGACACGTGTCCTCACACCCTATTAGAAGCATCAGGTATGGCAGTCGGTTTGCCAGATGGACAAATGGGAAACTCAGAAGTAGGCCATTTGAACATTGGCGCTGGACGCATTGTATACCAAGAATTGACGCGCATTACGAAAGAGGCGCAAGAAGGGACTTTATTCACGCATCCTACTTTGGTGAAAGCCTACGAAGAAGGAGCTAAACAAGCCTTGCATTTAGTGGGCTTGCTGTCGGATGGGGGCGTGCACTCTCATATTGATCACTTGAAAGCCTTACTTCGTGGCGCTAAGGATGCGGGGGTAGGAACTGTCTACATCCACGCTTTCTTAGATGGCAGAGACGTGCCGCCACAAAGTGCGTTAGCCTATATTGATGATATCGCTGTATATTGTAACGAATTGGGCTTAGGCTCCATTGCGACGGTAGGTGGCCGGTATTATGGTATGGACCGTGACCAACGATGGGAACGAGTACAACTAGCCTATAATGCCATGGTTTGTGGCAGTGGCACTGCAGTAGCGTGCGCCCATGAAGCGGTAGAACGCAGTTATGCAGAGGAAACGACAGATGAATTTGTCATTCCATCGGTGGTGGAAGGGTACAAAGGTATGCAAGAGGGCGATGCAATCTTGTTCTTTAATTTCCGCCCTGACCGAGCTCGTCAATTGGTGCGTGCTGTGGTAGATCCTGATTTCACTGGATTTGAACGGAAACAGGTATTGCAAGGTTCCTACGTGGCAAGCATGACGCGCTACGAAGCGGATTTGCCAGTACCTGTGGTGTATGATAAAGAACTGTTAACAGATACCTTGGGAGAGGTATTATCCAAGGGTGGCTATCGTCAATTGCGCATTGCAGAAACAGAGAAATATGCACATGTGACGTATTTCTTTAATGGTGGCAAGGAAGATGTGTTCCCTGGGGAAGATAGAATTTTGGTGCCATCTCCGAAGGTGGCCACTTATGATTTGCAACCAGAAATGAGTGCTCCAGAGGTAACGGAAAAGGTTGTATCCGCCATTCGCAGTGGCGAGTATGATATGATTATCTTGAACTATGCGAACCCAGATATGGTGGGCCATACGGGTGATTTCGAAGCCGCAAAACGTGCTATTTTAGCCGTAGATGAGGGACTTTCAGAAATCGTGAAAGCTATTCAAGATATGAATGGACAGTTGTTGATTAC
>CAUUJQ010000187.1:0-2789 GCA_963545445.1 uncultured Veillonella sp.
TCGCAAGAAATGGCTACCTATAAAGCCACAGCCACCAGTGACTAATACTTTCATCTGCCCCTCCCATACAAAAAGAAACCCGTAATATCTCTTTCATTATACCCCATATCCCCCCAACAAGCAAAAATCGCATATCAACTGCATGATATGCGATCCTTATATATATGATTGGTATGCCTATTTTATGGTAAGCATGTTTACCATGATGCAACAGACTAGTTTCTAACAGCTTACGCCGTTCTAAACGCGCCTTGTTTCACATTTCCTTCGCCTACTTCACGTTGTCGCAAGGTACGACGTTCTGCACTGCGAATCACTTGGGACAAGTGTTTCATGAATAACTCTTGAATATGTGGGTTTTCTCCCAAACCTTCGTTCCAAATGGATACGCCATAGCCCTGTTGTCCTAGCAAGGTAGCGATAGAATCGGAGCGGTCGCCCCCTAAGTAATCCATCAAGTGCGCCGACCCAATAAGCGCCAATGGCACCACCAATACATCTTGATGATCCAAGCGTTCTAACAAGGTCAACGCTTGTTTAAAGTTCGGGAATCCATTCGCTGTGAATACTACCACGTTTTGACCCGCCCCGTACAAGCATTTTAATTGCAATGCGCTATACTCCAATTGATTTTGACCATTGGCCATCAACAATACCGTTTTGTTCAACGCCCGAATGTTGATATGCTTAATAATCGCTTCAATCGTGTCGGAATAATCATCCGCATAGTTTTTCACTCCTAAGGAGTTCAACAACGGTTTTCCCACTGTCGCACGCAACCCACGGTCATGGGCCTCTTTCATAATCTCCTTGCGCATTTGCACATAGCATTGATCCCACACCAAGGCGAATGGTTGTACAAATATATCTGTAATTCCCATGCTCGCTAGGTTTTCCACAGCGCCACTCAAAGTGAACACCTTTGTATCATATTTTTCATTCCATTTATCGACCAATGCATCGGATAGAAATACACGACGCACTTCCACCCCAGGGTACATTTCCACAATACGACGCTCCATGGCGCCTACTGATGATTCCACTGCATCGCCGTAAATCGATCCAAATGTTGCTAACACAATCCCACGTTGACTCATATATATGCCTCCATATTTAATACTTGCTTGACTGGTTACATAAACACACTTCTTTACTACCTATCATACGTCACTAGTTGGATTATGTCAATGATAATTTTTCTCATTTATATGAAAGTTACCTCATCTGAAAGTATAAAAAGCTCCATCCTAAGATAGAGCTTTCAGAGTTATGGCTGGGAAATAATACGAGGTGCAGCTACCTTGAACACTTCACGAAGCACCGGCAAAAAACGACCTTCAATGAGCGTACGGTTGCGCTCGCTTTTCGTGATCAACCACAACGCAGTGCCATTGTATTTCACACTAATTAAGCTGTTGATATATTGATTAAAATCGGACTCGCCCATTTTGTCTTGTAATTCTAATAACAAAGAACGAATCGGTTCCCCTTGATACTCCGGACGATCTAGCACTGGCGTAAATACAACCTCATATACAGAGTCGCTATACTGTTGCGGACCTGCAGAACTTTCAAAATTCATAACTAACCTCCCATGCATTATACGTAGCAATATATGTCGCAAATTGATGATACCCTATCTCCGCGGTCTAGGAAATCTCCGCACATACTCGCCCATCAATCGTTTGTCTAACCCTCTATATAAACGAACTACCCCTCGGCGTATAGTTTTGTTGTAGACTGCTGTGATAACCCATACGAGGATGAAAGCCCCTAGTATATCCCCAGGGTAATGGTTGCCCACAAAGACCCTTGAAACACCTACAAGGATAGATCCATAGACCAGCTTCGTGCCTAGGCTCCAATTATAGAACAAAATACCACAAGCAATGGCCATCGTTCCTACTGCATGGTCACTTGGGAAGCTCGCATCAGCCGCATGATTCAAAATAAGAATCGCATCCGGATGATCCACAAAGGGACGATTTTCATAGAACATGGACCCTAACATAAAACTACCGATGAGACAAAGCACCAATAATACACCGGTAGCGAAACTTTCACCACGCAATTTAAAACTACCTGCACGGAATCCTTGTACATAGAGCCCCGCCAGTAGCAATATATAGATGTACGGCACAGCCTTGGACACCACAATCATGAACGCATCTAGGAATATATTCCAATTTGCCATGCCATTAATCAACGAAAATAGCCAATCATTCATCATAACACCTTCCGTTTCCTAACACTGAAATCTGTTACTTACTATTATATCATGGTTCCCATAGATTGTAATGTGCAGATTATAGGTCGATACATTCTCTTGTATATCGATTGTGAATGCAAAAAGAACCCCCGAAGGAGTTCTTTTGTGTGATACGTGCTGTTGGCTGATTAGAATTGGTACGTTAGGTCAACCATATAGTAATTAGGCATATCCATTGGTAAGGACGGCGATTGTGGATCTTGAGTTTTTCGTTTATTATTAAAACTTGCATACGCAGTTAGTCCTAAATTTTTAGTTAATGTATAGTCTGCAGTCACTAACCAACCTTTATAGTTTGCGCGCGAATCCTTACGACCAAATGCTGCTTCATGAAGTGGAATATTCCATGTGCTATGTTTCACAAATGTATCTTTGCCTAAATCAAAATATTGTACTTTTACACCCCATGTACCTGCCTTGGTGATATCTGCCTTACCATATCCAATCCCAGCAGTCCATGCTTCCCCTTGAGGTCCTTTAGAAGCTTTTCTGATATATTCACCGCCAACCCAAATATCTT
>CAUUJQ010000188.1:0-2787 GCA_963545445.1 uncultured Veillonella sp.
AAGATAGTTTCACGCAAGGATTGGTTATTTAAGATCAAACGACGTTGTCCGTATAATACTTCCCGTTGTTGATTCATAACATCATCATATTCCAAGATGTACTTACGAATATTAAAGTTATGATTTTCTACTTTTTTCTGTGCTCGTTCGATGGATTTAGTGATTAAAGAATGCTCAATTGGCTCATCTTCTTCCATACCTAATTTATCCATCATGCCAGCAATATTATCTGCGCCAAAAATACGCATCAAATCATCTTCCAAGGATAGGAAGAATTGAGAGGATCCATTGTCCCCTTGACGGCCGGAACGACCGCGCAACTGATTGTCGATACGACGGCTTTCATGTCGCTCTGTACCCAAGATATGTAAACCGCCTAATTCAGCCACGCCTTCCCCTAAGGAGATATCTGTACCACGACCTGCCATATTGGTAGCAATTGTTACCATGCCATGCTGACCCGCATTGGCAACAATTTCCGCCTCTTGTTCATGATGTTTCGCATTCAATACATTATGTGGTACGCCTGCTTTCGTCAACATATCACTGAGCATTTCCGATTGCGTAATGGATGTAGTCCCCACTAGAATTGGTTGCCCTGTTTTATGACGTTCCACTACATCGCGAATAACAGCACGATATTTAGCGGCTTTTGTTTTAAAGATTAAATCCGGCATATCAATACGTGCCAATACTTTATTTGGCGGAATTTCGTATACTTCCAAACCGTAAATATTGTTAAATTCTTGCTCTTCTGTTTTTGCCGTACCTGTCATACCAGACAATTTTTCATACATACGGAAATAGTTCTGGAAAGTGATGGAGGCAAGGGTTTGGCTTTCACGTTCTACACGTAAACCTTCTTTCGCCTCAATGGCTTGGTGTAACCCATCAGAATAACGACGACCAAACATCAAACGGCCTGTAAATTCATCGACGATAACAACTTCACCATCTTTTACGACATAATCTTTGTCCCGTTCCATCATGGCATAGGCCCGAAGGGAGGCACTCAACAAGTGATTTAACTCTAAATTAGAAGAATCATACAAGTTCTCGATGTGCAACATTTTTTCAACTTTTGCAATCCCCTCTTCTGTAGGAGCAATCGTTTTTTGTTTCTCATCAATCGTGTAATCTTCGTCTTTCACCAAGTGTGGCACTACTTTTGCTAATTCATAATAGCGTTCTGTAGAACGTTCCCCTGGGCCAGAAATAATCAATGGCGTACGTGCTTCATCGATTAAAATGGAGTCCACTTCATCGACGATGGCATAGTTCAATGGACGTTGTACCATTTGATCTGCATGAACAACCATGTTGTCACGCAAATAGTCAAAACCAAACTCATTATTTGTACCATATGTAATATCTGCCCCGTAGGATTGTTTTCGTTGGTCATAATCTAAGCCCGCTACGATTAAGCCTGTAGACAAGCCTAGGAAGTTATATAAACGACCCATCCACTCACTGTCACGTTTCGCTAAGTAATCGTTGACCGTTACTACGTGTACACCTTTACCAGATAGAGCATTCAAATATACCGGCAAGGTAGCTACTAATGTTTTACCTTCACCAGTACGCATTTCTGCGATATTGCCACGGTGCAATACGATACCACCGATCATTTGTACATCAAAGTGGCGCATGCCCAACACACGTTTGGATGCTTCACGAACCACGGCAAATGCTTCTGGTAAAATATCATCTAATGTTTCGCCCTTTGCCAATCTAGCTTTGAACTCTTCTGTCTTTGCCCGCAAAGATGTATCGCTCAAAGATAGTAGAGACGATTCCAAGCCATTAATCTCTTCAACAATGGATCGAATCCGTTTAATTTCTTTTGCATTTTTATTGCCTAATAGTTTTTGTATAAAACCTAACAACTATCTCAACTCCTTATATGTGGAAAGTTTCAATTAAAGACTATGTATCTAGATTATTATAGCCTACTAGCCATCAATAGTCAAAAAGAACTACACTAGAACCGCCATCTTCATGGTAATTTCACAAAAAAATACATGCCGAGTAGTCATCACTACCCAGCATGCATAATATTTGTAGTCTATCAATGAAGATAATGCCTATGTGTCATCGCTATTCTATGATGCATAGACCAATATTGATAGGACCTTTGTAGCGTCCTCAGTTGTTCGATCCGCGCTTCTCCTTGCAACAAACATCGAACTAACTCAACGGACTCCAAATATAGTTCATCAATTTTCACGGCTTTCACGTAATTAATGCTGTTTTCATTACGAATGAGCAAATCTATGAGACGCACATATTCTTTCACCGCCACATAGTCAATGCTAGTATCTTTCAATTGATTTCGAAGAATAGCCACATTCATCGATGTACTAAGAACACTCATGTAATCAATGGCCCCTGTCACCATATCTAACGTAAGGGGATGCAATACCTGTTCACTAGCAAACATTAATGATGTAGAAAAAAGAACCTTGTAAAAACTTCCTCTATTTATTGTATGTTGATGCTCTTCCATCGGTATACCTCTCTAGAATTTTTATATACATACTTATGTATATATGTTTCACAAATCTTTTTTAACAACTTCCCGACCTAGGGGACCTCCTTTCTCCCTATATATACTGCCTATACAAATTCTTATAGGTCTTATGGTCTACAGTTTCGATTATTCATGATTGTCTATTGTTTTCTATCATCATGAATTGCGTTTATCATATATGATTTTTATCATAGGGTCAATTATTTTATTGTTGAAAGTCTATATCTTTTACTCATCGACAATTCTATTCGCGTATT
>CAUUJQ010000189.1:0-2783 GCA_963545445.1 uncultured Veillonella sp.
TCTACCGCTGTATTCCAAGCTCCACAAGCCGTACAGCGACCAAACCATTTCGATGATTCATTACCACATTCGGAACAGAAAAAGACTGTTTTCTTTTTTGCCATACATTCCCTTTCTATATGAAAATAATGCGCGTCACTACTAACAGAAACGCGCACTACTCTTAGGGTGATACCGCCTATTTCGTACCGAAAATACGATCTCCTGCATCACCAAGACCTGGTAAGATATATCCATGGTCATTTAATTTTTCATCTAATGCAGCCACATAGATGCGTACGTCAGGATGCGCCTTATTCACAACTTCTACACCTTCTGGTGCTGCCACTAGACACATTAATTGAATTTCTTTAGCACCTTTTTCTTTCAATAAAGAAATCGCTGCTGCTGCACTACCACCTGTAGCCAACATTGGGTCTGTCACAATAATGCGACGTTCCGATAAATCGGATGGCAATTTGCAGTAATATTCTACTGGTTGTAACGTTTTTGGATCACGATACATGCCTACATGACCCACTTTTGCCATAGGCATCAATTCCAACAATCCATTCACCATGCCTAGACCTGCACGAAGGATTGGCACAATGCCCACTTTTTTGCCAGCGATTTGTTTACCTACTGCTTCTACTAATGGAGTTTGTACTTTCACATCTTCTAATGGCAAGTCACGAGTGATTTCATAGCCCATAAGAAGGGCAATTTCTTCTAATAATTGGCGAAAATCTTTTGTGCCAGTGTCTACGGAGCGAATCAACGTTACTTTGTGTTGAATCAATGGATGTGTCATTACATTTACGTTCATAATACATACTTCCTTTTCTTAATTATGCATACATTGGATACTGCTTACAAAGCTTAGCCACACGCTGTTTAGCTTCTTCTTGAGCTGCTGCATCTTCTGGATGTTTAAGAACCAATGCAATAATGCTTGCAATTTCTTTCATGTCCTCAGAGTTAAGACCACGAGTTGTTAATGCTGGTGTACCTAAACGGATACCAGATGTGACAAATGGACTTTCAGGATCGAAAGGAATTGTATTTTTATTACATGTAATGCCTACTTCATCCAAGATATGCTCTGCTACTTTGCCTGTTAAACCAACTGCGCGCAAGTCTACCAATAATACGTGTGTATCAGTACCACCAGATACGATGGTAAATCCCTCTTGTTGTAATGCATCTGCCAATGTTTGGGCATTCACAATGACTTGTTTTGCATACTCTTTAAATTCTGGTTGCAATGCTTCCCCAAAGGCTACTGCTTTCGCTGCGATGACATGCATCAAAGGGCCACCTTGAATGCCTGGGAAAATAGATTTATCAATGGCTTTTGCATATTCTTCTTTGCACATAATCATGCCACCACGAGGGCCACGCAATGTTTTATGTGTTGTGGTTGTTACAATGTCAGCATATTCTACTGGATTTGGATGTAAACCAGCTGCTACCAAACCTGCAAAATGCGCCATATCTACCATGAAAATAGCTCCTACTTCATGAGCGATCTCTGCCATTGTTTTGAAATCGATTTGACGGGAGTACGCACTGCCACCACCGATGATCATTTTAGGCTTATGTTCTTGCGCAATCTTACGCATTTCTTCGTAATCAATACGTCCAGTTTCTGCATCTACACCGTAAGGAATAATGTTGAAATATTTACCAGATACATTCACTGGAGATCCATGCGTTAGATGTCCGCCATGGGATAAATTCATCCCCATAATCGTATCGCCTGGTTCTAATAATGCAAAGTACACGCCAAAGTTCGCTTGAGAACCAGAATGTGGTTGTACATTTACATGTTCTGCGCCGAACAGTTGTTTCGCTCTTTCAATAGCTAACTCTTCTACCATATCAACATATTCACATCCACCGTAGTAACGTTTATGTGGATATCCTTCTGCGTATTTGTTTGTCAATACGCTACCTTGTGCTTCCATCACAGCTTGAGACACAAAGTTTTCCGATGCAATCATTTCTAATTTGTTGCGTTGACGACCCAACTCTAATTCAATCATTTCTTGAACTTTTGGGTCTTGCTGTTTTACATAGCTCATGGTAACCTCCTGTGAAAGAAACATTTTAATCTATCCTTTATTATAGTAATAATCACAGCCTTTTGCAAGGTAAATTAGTGAATCACCTAACCGTGCTTAGAAGGCAGCACTCATCTGTATTCCTAGCACTCGATATGGCACTGTAAATCCATTTGGTACTTGTAATGGTGTGGATAGAAATATATTATAGTTAGCACTTCCATAGTGTCCTTTCATACCAATCGCTCCACCCCATAGCTCTGTACCCAATATATCTTCCGTAGATTTGCCGTACACTTTACCATAATCTAAACCTACGTACACTGTATGATTCTGATTTAATGATATATCTAAGGTGTTCCGTACATAGAACCCTCGTTCTGCGGCTAGATTTCTATCACCGGTAAAACCACGCACCGTATACCATCCACCAATGGTAAATAACTCACTACTATAGAGATTACTATTCGTATACTGTCCTTTCGCTTCCATTGTATAGGTAGCTTTTCGATTCCAAAGAGTCATTGCACGCTGATAGTTCACTTTCCCCGTATATATATGATACTGTGTGGTGGCTTCTCCTAAATAATCAGTAGGACCAGGACTAGCCCACCAAGGAACACCTCTTTCATATTGAATTAACCAATCTAAACTTCCATTCTTGCTATATCGTTTTTGATGTAGCCCTATAGACCAAGACGTGGTATTTCTCCGTTGCACATCAATTTCACTACTATTGAT
>CAUUJQ010000190.1:0-2782 GCA_963545445.1 uncultured Veillonella sp.
TTATATCAGTTAAACACAGCACATACAAGAACGGAGACAGCAAACATCTACACCTGGCTCCCTACCATCAACTGATGCGAAGGATATACGAACTCACGAGACCTACGTAAGAGGTCTGTTGCAACACAATTTTACTAGGATACTAGACCGTCTATGATGCGCTTCCCATCTTCCATAAGGCGATCTAATCCCTCTTCGCCTGCGTAGGACTCGGCATACATTTTATATAAGTTTTCTGTCCCTGATGGTCGTGCTACAAACCAACCTGTATCTGTTACAATTTTCACACCATCGATGGGTTGATTTTCAAATAAGGATGTTGTGCGAATGTCTACGATAGGACTACCACCTAATTCAGTCGCTATTACATCGCTCGGTTTCATCCCTTTTAAAGCGTTTTTAATCTCCGCTGTACAAGGCATATCGATGCGTTGGAACACAGGTGTACCCCACTCTGATGTGATGGTTGCGTAATGGTCAGCCGGTGTCTGTCCTGTAGTGGCTACCATTTCAATAGCCAACAAGCCCAAGATGATACCATCTTTATCTGTGGTCCATACCGCCCCATCTCGTTGCAAGAAGGAGGCTCCTGCACTTTCTTCAGCACCTAAGCCAATGCGACCATCAAACAATAATGGAGCAAAGTATTTAAATCCTACTGGTACTTCGTATACCGGGTGATTGGTTGCTTTGCAATAAGCATCCATCAAGCCAGTCACAACCGCTGTTTTACCTACACCTTTGCCATCCCAAGGGCGTGTTTCATTCAGATACTTAGCCGCCACCACAAGGTATTGGTTTGGCGCCAACAAGCCGTCCTTCGTCACAATGCCGTGACGATCATAATCTGGATCATTGCCGATGGCTAGCACATGGTCCCCTAAATTATTCGCCACTTCTGCCATTGCATACGGTGAAGAGCAGTCCATACGAATCGCTCCATCATGGTCATAGGACATGAAACTAAAGGTAGGATCATAGTTGCTGTTAATGATATCTAAGCCTAAGTTATATTCCTCGGAAATGGCATGCCAATAGGCTCCTCCACTACCACCCAAGGCGTTGATTAGCACCTTTGGACAGGCTTTTTGTATAGCTTCCATGTCGATAATTTGAGGCAATTCTTTCACATAGGCCATTTTAAAATCATAAGGCTCTAAGTATTGTCCCGCTTCTGCTACGGTAATAGAAGAGGCAAAGGTTTCCTGTTCTTCCTCGTGATGGCAACAACCACAATGGGCGCTTTCATGTAAACCCACTAAATCATGGAAGGAGAATCGTTGAATACTGTGAAGGCCTTTTTGCAAATATTCATTGGCTAATGCTTCGATACGCTTTGTCACAGCTGTGTCCGCAGGGCCACCATGAGGCGGATTGTATTTAATGCCTCCATATTCCGGTGGATTGTGTGATGGCGTAATAATGATACCATCTGCTACATCTTGTGCTGCAGCCGTTGCATTGTGGCGCAAGATAGCCCGCGATACACTTGGGGTCGGCACAAACTCACGATGGGCATCCACACGAGTGCGAACTTTATTGCCTACCAACACCTCGATAGCCACTTGTAAGGCAGGTTGCGACAAGGCATGTGTGTCTTGACCGATATAACAAGGCCCAGTGGCACCAAATTCATGACGAACATCGCAAATCGCTTGGACGATGGCCGCTACATGTAATTCGTTGAAAGTCCCTTTCGACGCAATCCCACGGTGTCCAGAAGTACCAAAGGATACACGTTCTTCTACATGATCGTAAGTCGGTACAATGCGAAAGAAATCTTTCACCACCGTATCTACTTGTATTAAATCTTCTCGTTTTACAGGTTGTCCTGCCAATGGATGTGCCATATTATCGTTCCTCCTTCGTAGTGTCTACAGGAATTTCATTGCGTGCCATTTGCACTTCATGAATCTGTTGCTCTGCCTCTGCAGCTTTTTCTGGATCACAGGTTTGTAGCACACGTTCCACCGCTCCATTCGTAGACTTGGCGGAGAACCCTGTACCAATGACTTCTGCCGCATCGGTAATAATCATAAACGCCGTTGGATCTTCCGCTTCTACGGCCGCTTTCAACCGAGCCACTTGTAGCAAGCTAACCACCACCAAAATCACTTGTTTCGGTTGGTGCGTATATGCCCCTTCCCCATTTAAAATCGTTGCGCCACGACCAATTTTATCAATGATTAAGTTACAAATCGTCACCGGTTTATAAGAAATGATGAACATCGCTTTTCGTTGGTTAAATCCACTGATCACCTTGTTCGTTACCATAGCGGACAAGTAGGTGCTAATCAACGTGGTCGCAGCCGCTTCGATATTGATCACAATAGCACCAGCCACCAAGATCATCATATTAATGGCAAACAAAATGCTACCGATTTGTAGCCCAAAGCGATTCCGAATGATCAGCGCGATGGGGTCAATGCCCCCTGTATTACCGCCTCCGCGATACACAATGCCAAGGCCTAGCCCAGAGAATAGACCCCCTAAAATACCGCCGATAATAGGGTTTTGAGTTAATCCCAATGCGGCCATCGGTTCTAGGAGATTGATGGCGATGGACATAAAGAGTGTGCCGAACAACGTCACCCCTAGATGCCATGCACCCAACCATCGCCATGCCGCATAGAGAACAGGAATATTTAATAAAAAGTTGATGGACCCCAAGCTCAAGATACCTTGGGTCACATAATAAATAATCAAGCTCAAGCCGCTAATACCGCCACTCAATAATTGATGGGGCACGATGAACCCTTGAACACCCATCGCAAATATAGTG
>CAUUJQ010000191.1:0-2777 GCA_963545445.1 uncultured Veillonella sp.
TAATACATTGAGTAACTGTTTATTTTGATATTCAGAAAAATCGCGTTGCACGCGCTTATCTAATACTTCACGAGTTAAGGCAGGTTTCAAGTTAATTTCTATCGTAATGGGATCTACTTTTTTCTTTAACAGTTTTGTCACTGTATGGGAAGCAGATAAGATAATAGGTCCTGTCACACCAAAGTGTGCGAATAGCATTTCTCCAAACTGTTTGGTTTGCACTTTGTTCTTGGCGATAATAGAGACCTCTACGTTTTTTAAGCTCACACCCATCAAGTCTTTCACCCAATGTTCCTTCGTTTCCAGTGGGATCAAAGAAGGTCGTAATTCTACGATGGAGTGGCCCACCGATTTTGCCATCTCATAGCCATCTCCAGAAGAGCCCGTCAACGGATAGGACATACCTCCCGTAGCAATGATGGCTGCATCGCAAGTATAGGTACCTTTGTTGGTCACAACACCTGTAATAGATCCATCCTTCACTAGAATCTGAGTAACAGATTCTTCTAAGTGGAGTTTGCCACCTAATTTGCGATAGCGGTCCATAAAAGCATTGCGCACGTCTGTGGCCTTATCAGATTCTGGAAACACACGGCCCCCTCGTTCTACCTTCGTAGGAACACCCCAAGCGTGTAGCATACTGATGACGTCATCGTTCGTCCATTGTTGGTATGCGCTGTACAGGAATTTACCATTTCCCGGCGTTTGCTTAATAAAATCTTCCATAGGCGCTGCATTGGTTACATTACAACGGCCTTTGCCGGTAATGCCCATTTTTAAACCTACCATCTTCATTTTTTCAATAATTCGCACAGAGGCGCCTAGCTCCGCTGCTCGTACCCCTGCCATTAACCCGGCGGCACCACCGCCGATAACGATAATTTCCTTCATATATGTCCTTATTTAATCGCCTGTAATTGTTTCACTTCTTCACGAGTTAATTTTCGGAATGCCCCACGTTTCAACCCTTTTAAGTTCAATCCTGCGTATTCAATGCGTTTCAAATTATGAATCGTATAGCCCACATATTCAAACATGCGGCGCACTTGGCGGTTACGTCCTTCGTGAATTGTAATCTCTACCGTAGTTAAACCTGTTTTTCCACTAAATCCGTAGTCAGTAATTTCACAAGGAGATGTCATCCCATCTTCTAGCTTTACACCTACAGCCAATTGCTCCAAATGTTCGTCCAATATACGGTCTTTTACTTTAACTTCATAGGTCTTTGCCACACCTTTTGATGGATGCGCCAAGTTTTGCGCTAATGTTCCATCATTGGTCAATACCAACAAACCTTCTGTATGATAGTCCAAACGACCTACTGGATAGATACGAGCTTTCACACCTTGTACATAATACATTACTGTTTTACGACCTTCTGGATCTGTAATCGATGTGATAACTCCTTTTGGTTTGTTGAAAATGTAGTACTCCAACGCTTCGGGCTCTAATAATTGTCCATCCACCTTAACGCGGTCACGCGTAGGATTCACCTTGAACCCTAATTCTTTCACATATTTACCATTCACCAACACTTTGCCAGCAGTAATCAACTCTTCTGCTTTTCGTCGTGATGCCACACCACAGCGAGCAATATATTTTTGCAAACGTTCTAATTCCATATTATTCTCCTTTTTCTGGTATCTCTAAGGCATTGCCACTATCCAAGGACTGTTGTAACTCCTCAATGGAATTGGCTCCCACCGTTCTCAAGAAATTATCAGAGGTACCATAAATGACGGGCCGTCCGATCGTTTCTTTACGCCCTAACTCCACTATCATATCACGAGCAAGTAATTGTTTCAGTACCTTTTCGCAATTGACACCACGAAATTCTTCAATTTCACCTTTTGTAATCGGTTGTTTGAAAGCTATCACCGACAATGTTTCCATGGCTGGTCCCGATAATTTTTCATCACGATGACGTATTTTTGTCACATATTCACTGCACTCTTGAGCACTTACCAATTCGATGCCGGACGCACTAGTACGAATGCGTATCCCTCGTCCGTCCTCTACCAACGCTTGCTCATAGCGCAACACCGCCTCTTCCATAGTTGGCACATGCACTTCAAAAATATCAGCTAACGTGTCTACCGATAAGGGCGTGGCGGCCGCAAACAAAACTGCTTCTAGCTGGTGTAATCCTATTTCACTCACTGTACTTCTTCTACCTCAATACCTTCTAATAATACATCTTCAATACCCTGTTCTAATGTATATTCTTCTCGTTCCATCACTACTTTAGGGGCCTCTACCTCTGGTCGCTCATACCGCTCTCGCACCTTATGAAAGCAAGTAACCAAGGCATCCCATTCTACGGTGCACACCAAGTCCAATCCCACTTGGCTGAGCTCCTCTGGTCGGTTGAATACATAGGACCCGTCTGACACTCGTTCTTCTAAGACTGAGGTCAACTCTTTTATGCGCTTGAATTCCACAAGACGGTGTACCAATTCATCACGAGGGTCCTCCCCTTCGGATTCATCTTTCCCCGTTTGTTTCGGCAACAACAAGCGTGACTTAATTTGCAATAATGTAGCTGCCATCACCAAAAACTCACTACTATAGGCAATATCAAATTGATTCCAAGTCTGCAGAATATCCATATACTGAGATGTAATATGTACAATGGGAATATCATAAATATCTATTTGATTCTTTTCAATCAAATGCAATAGCAGATCCAAAGGGCCTTCAAAAATATCTAATTTAAAATCGTAGGTATTCATGAAAACTCCTTTCTAGCAAAAATAAGGTATGGCTTTCACCACACC
>CAUUJQ010000192.1:0-2765 GCA_963545445.1 uncultured Veillonella sp.
ATGGGAGAGCGGGTATTCCACTTTCACCCAAGAAAGGAAGAAAAAGTTTCGGAAATAGTGTATAATACAAAGAGAGAAAGCAATACAATCTATGGACTCACTTCGGCGGAGATGTTACATACATATCAACAACGAGGAGCCTCTCGATTTGTGGTGTGGAATACATTGCACACCCAATTTGATGTGGAAGAGGGAGTCTACATTGTAGGCAGTGACGAGGACAATGTATTGACATTATAAGAGGTGACAGATGGTTATATTACTCTATGGAGATGAACCACAATTAATAGAAGAAAAAAAGCAAACACTCTTACAAACTTTGACAGATCGGACCTTGCTCACCTTGCGTGAAGAGCAAGGTCCCGGTTCTATTTTAGGACAATTGCAGGAGGTATCTTTATTTGGAGAACCACGAGCCTTTTTGTTGGTTCATCTACCTATCTTTGATAAGCCAAAAAAGAAAGTAGCGCCTGAGTGGCAACCGGTACGGGAGTATCTGCAGAACCATACAGGGGATGATCCGGTCATCTTCATCTATCCAGAGACGATCGACAGCCGATTGCAGGGAAATAAAGCATTCTTGCAAGGGGTGACCGCATTTAAGTTTGAAAAGGTAGAGGGGGAAGCCCTATTTCACTGGATGCAACAGTATTGTAAAGACCACAAGAAACAATTGCGACCAGATAGCATGGCCTATTTGCGAGAATTGGTGGATTTGTGGAAAGATGTGCCCTTAGCATTTTTGCGTACAGAATTTGATCGCTTGTTCTTGTTGTTGGGACAGGATAAACAAATCTCTGCGGATTTTTTGAAAGAACATATGACAGATTTTGGGGAGAAGAATATTTTCCGCTTTAAAGATGCCTTGCTCAATAAAGATGCACGGGTATTGTTAGATGTATTTCCAGGGATGCTGAAGAATAAAACCGTGGATATGGCGATGGCCTATGTGCACAACCAAATGCGACTACAGCTGATGGTCAGTGAATGTGCCTTCCATGGTATGACATTGCCACAAATTCAAGTCTTATTTAAAGAGCGAGGCATGAAAGTTAACCCTTATCCGGTGAAACTGGCTTACGAGGCACGGCGGAAAATTCAAATTCCAGCGGTGGCTACGTTCTTGCGAGAATTGTATCGGATCACATTGGAGAGTCGTCAAGGTATGGCAGATATGAGCCAATTTCAAGATGTGTGTTTAGCCTATTGCGCAACTTAGGAGAGTTATGAGAGGAAAATATATTGCTACCGTGACAGCCATTGTGGCCATCGTGGGTGGCGCTATAACGGGTCTAGCATGGCCTACGGGAAAAACAATATACGGATTGACATTAGGGGGTCATCGCATATCCCATGAAAACATGGAGGATGTAGAGGCCTATTTACAGGGTGTCAATAACGAAGTACAACAGATTCGCTTGGTGGATCCAAAGGGAAAAGAGACGACCTTGACCTTACAGGAACTTGGTATTTCTGTGGATGTAGTGGGGACCCTGACAGATGTGATGGATTACGGCTATGAAAGTGATATCATGACCTATCTCACGCATCGTATGGATACTTTATGGCACGGCAAAGAACTACAGATTCGGTATAAAGTAGACGGGCCAGTGGCGGAGTCATATTTTATGAAGTATGCGAAAGCAATGGGAGAAGTGGGGACGAATGCGACCATCACCTTAGAGGGGGATCGGATTGTCCATCATCCTGCCAAGGTAGGACGTAAGCTTGATGTGACAGCTACCATGAAGCGATTGCAAGAACAATTGCAAGAAGGGAAAGTGGAGACTCTAGAGCTTTTGATCAATGAGTCAGCACAACCGACCATTTCAGATAAAGAGTTAGTATCGATTACGTCTATCTTAGGGTCTTACACGACATATTTTAATGGTTCCAATACGAATCGGGCTCATAATATTCATTTGGCGAGCCAGAAAATCCATCAAACCTTCATTCCAGCGGGTGGGGTGTTCTCCTTTAATCAAGTGGTGGGGGAACGCACACCAGAAGCGGGCTATGATGATGCACCCGTCTTTGTAGGTGGTCGTTTAGTGCCAGGTATTGGGGGCGGTATTTGTCAAGTGAGCTCTACATTATTTAATGCCGCTTTATTATCGGGTATGGATATCGTGGAACGAGATACACACTTTGCGCCGGTCTCTTATATTCCAGTAGGCTTAGATGCTACTGTGGCGTGGGGGTATATTGACTTTCAGTTTAAAAACCCTTATACGCATCCAATCTATGTCCTTACAGAAGAGGGCCCAGGGTATGTGACGATTACTATTTTGGGTGCCAAAGAAGATGTACCGCAGTCCGTGTCTATCACGAAGGGACAGGAAACAAAAATTCCCAATAAAAAGGTGGAAACCATCGATGATACGGTGAAAGAAGAACGTGTAGAAGAAGAGGGGCATGAAGGGATTTCTGTGGATACCACGAGAACTATCGTCTACGGCGATGGACGGTCTGCAACGTATACCTTTAACTCCTATTATGAACCAGTGGACCGTGTTATTGTCACAGGTCCTAATGTGGTTAAAAAATTGAAAGTGGATCCAGTAGATACTGCAAAACAGTCGAATCCGTAAGGGAGAAGTAGGATGAAATACTATCATATAGTACAAAAGGGAGAGTCAAAAGTTGATTTTTACTTTTACTTGAAAGATGGAAAACTACATATTTGGGGGTCTGCCTCTAAAGGTGAGCTAGATCCCATTGTGCAACGTAGGATTGAGGAAATTTGTTATGATATAGGCTGTACC
>CAUUJQ010000193.1:0-2760 GCA_963545445.1 uncultured Veillonella sp.
GTTTTTTTTTATATTTTTATTTTTTTTCTTGTTTTTTAATTTTTTAAATCTGTTATCGGTAAATAAATTTAAACTGTGGTTCAGATTTTGTTACTTCGTTATATGCAACAGGCAAAATACAGTTCAGAACATATTGGGCACTTTGGGTTGGCATCTTCTACGTATACTCATTTTACGTCTCCTATCCGTCGCTACCCTGATTTGATGGTACATAGATTATTGCGCTATGTCCTAGGAGGCAAACCAAAACGACTTGCTCCAATTGCAGACGATGCGTATTTAACACATGGTGCCAGTCATTGTTCAGAGCGTGAGCAAATCGCTACAGAAGCAGAGCGGGAAACACTAGATATGAAAAAGGTTCAGTATATGGCGCAATATGTGGGTGAAAGTTTCGAGGGTCACGTGAGCTCTATTACCGCCTTCGGGTTATTCATTGAACTCGATAATGGGGTGGATGGCTTAGTTCCATACAACTTGATGGATGATGACCATTATGTCTTTGACGAACCACATTATATGGCCTATGGTAGACGGACTGGCAAGGAGTATCGATTAGGTACACCGGTGACGGTAACGTTAATCAAAGCCGATACGGAACTTCGACAAATTGATTTTGTTATTGGGGAAGTGGAATCCATTGATGGATACGTACGTCGTGTCCAAGGTCGTGAAGTGTCACTTTCAAAACCCAAAAAAGGGAATAAAAAATCCTATAAGAAGCAAAAAGAAGAGAAACGAAAACGTCGTGACAGCCAATCTCATGATATAATAGAAACGACAGGTGCCACGAAAGCAGTAGAGAAAATGCTACGCAAGTTGGATGCAAAAAAGAAAACAGCGTTTTATGAAACGATACATAGAAAAAGTAATCGTAAACAAGGAAAGAAACAGAGGAAACGGTAATGGCGAAAGATAACAATGCATTAATTGTAGATAATCGCAAAGCTAGGCATGACTTTCACATTCATGAAACTTATGAGGCAGGCATTGTCCTTACAGGAACGGAAGTGAAGTCGATTCGGGCTGGGCGCATCAATTTAAAAGACAGTTTTTGTCGCATTGAAAATGGGGAACTCTTCTTATACCAAGTACATATCAGTAAGTATGAACAGGGCAATCAGTTTAATCATGAGCCTGAACGGACACGTAAATTGCTCATGCATAAACGGGAGATTCATAAATTGCTAGGACAAGTGAAGGAAAAAGGATATTCCTTGATTCCTTTGAATTTTCACTATAGTCATGGCTATGTAAAAGTCACCATTGGTCTTGTGACAGGTAAGAAAAATTACGATAAACGACAAGATATGGCGGAACGTGATGCAAAACGAGATATTCAACGCCGTATGAAAGAACAAAATCGTTAGGAAAGGAGGGTCTATGTTAGTCGATTTCCACATGCATACAAATGTATCAGACGGTACCTATATGCCAAGAGATTTAGTGGCATTAGCAAAAGAGAAACAGTTACAGGCAATTTCTATTACAGATCATGATGAAGTAGGGGCTTATAGTCAATTAACAAGAGAAGATAGAACGGGAATTCAAATCTATCATGGTTGCGAGTTTAGTACCTACTACCATGAAAAAGAAGTGCACGTATTGGGATATCAATTTTCCTTAGACCATCCGGAACTACAGGAATATATTTCTCACTTTAAAGAAGTGCGACGTTCTAGAATTCATAAAATGGTAGATAAATGTGCAGAGGCAGGCTATGACATTTCCTACGAGGAATTGGTGAACACATTCACCGATGCTGTGTCCTTTGGTCGTCCTCATATCGCGCAGTTGCTCATTGCGCACGGCTATGTAAAAACTGTAGGGGAAGCCTTTGATACGATGTTAAATCCCAATGGTCCTTGCTTTGTGCCAAAGGAAAAGTATGCCCCACAACAAGCTATCGATTTGATTCATCGTGCTGGTGGCATCGCCATGTTAGCCCATCCTAAATTAGTGGAAAATGACACCTATGTACATGAATTATTAGAATTGCCTTTTGATGGTGTGGAGGTCTATCATTCTAGTCACTCAAAAGAAGATAGCTCTAAATACCATCAGTTTGCCACTGATAAAGGATTGTTAATCTCCGGTGGATCAGACTTTCATGGGATTCAAGATCGTTTCCCTGAAAGTATCGGCCTTGGAGAATATGAAATACAAAGTGAATGGGTAGCAGAGTTTATGAAAGCCTTACAAGGCGCATAGAGGTGTAGTATGGATGTAATTGCATTTATTGGCCCTAGTGGAACAGGTAAAAGTCATAGAGCATTGGTGGTGGCCCATGAACATCACGCATCTTGTATTATCGATGACGGCATTTTAATTCATAATAATCGCATTGTAGGTGGATTTTCTGCTAAAAAAGAGGAAAATCGTATCAAGGCTGTTCGCCGTGCTATCTTTCAGGACAAACAACAAGTAGAAAGTGTGCGTAAAGCGCTGGATGAAATTCAACCTGAACGCCTGATGATACTAGGTACATCTGAAAATATGATTGGAAAAATTACGAAAGCCTTGGGCATTCCAGAGCCATCCTATTATATTCATATTGAAGATGTGGCGAGTCCGAAGGATATTGAAAAAGCACAACATGCTAGATTGAAAGAGGGAAAACATATTATTCCCGTTCCAACAGTAGAGTTAAAGCCTCATTTTAAAGGCTTTTTAATCGACCCTATTAAATCTTTCTGGCGCAGAACGAGATTGTCTACGAAGCAAGATGAAGGATGGGAAAAGTCGGTAATCCGTCCAGCT
>CAUUJQ010000194.1:0-2747 GCA_963545445.1 uncultured Veillonella sp.
AAATACCTATGATGTTTCTTTTCAGATTTTCCTAGAGCATTCTTTCATTCTATGGTACTATGTTTTAGTACTCATAAATTTATATCATACATAGACAAATAAGCTGATATATCTGTATTCCACCCGGGGGTATCCATGGAACCTATCAATAAAAAAGGCCTAGTCACTGGCCTCAGTTGTTATATTATTTGGGGACTTCTCCCTTTATATTGGGCTTTATTAGATCATATAGATCCCACTAGCGTCCTTGCTCATCGTATTATTTGGTCCGCTTTCTTCATGTCTTTCGTATCCATAGGAATGAACTTTCAGCAATTCAAGACAGATTGTCACCATTTAATGTCTCATACGTCACAAATAGTTTTGCTATTCTGTGCCTCCCTCTTGATTACTTTCAATTGGGGATTGTACATTTGGGCCATCTCCAACAATCTTGTGATGGATACTAGCTTTGGCTATTACATCAATCCTTTACTCAATGTAGTGTTAGGCGTTCTGCTCTTCAAAGAATACTTAACCACTATGCAATGGGCCAGTGTCACCTTAGCCACCGTTGGCATTGTATTTTTGGGCATCCAGTTAGGAACCTTCCCCTATGTAGCTCTAGGCCTTGCTTTTTCCTTCGGTATATACGGTGTGGTAAAGAAAAAGTTACTCATTCATCCTTTTACCAGCATTGCCTTCGAGGCATGGCTCGTTACACCATTGGCGCTAGCCTATACAACATATATTAATGATAGTTCATGGGTGGCTTTCCAAACTGACACTATGACAGCTATGCTGTTCGTAATATCTGGACTGACTACTTCAGCACCGCTCGTGCTCTTTAGCTATGGTGCCCGTTTGCTCCCATTAAACCTCTTAGGATTTTTGCAATATGTATCCCCTACCATCGCTTTGCTCCTCGCTATTTTCTACTTTGGTGAAAGCTTCGATACGAACAAAATCATAGCCTTCTCATGTATTTGGGTGGCGCTTGGGATGTATACCATGTCGAATTACACTAAATAAATATAACACAGCCTGTGCATTCAATTCGCAGGCTGTTTTATAGTTCCCATACTTCTGTTATTTGAATATACTACCACTATATTTCTTACTGTTTCATATACTTTGAGAATATCCTCAAAATGATTCTGTTTGTTAGAAACTATTACCAAATCTGTATCCCTGGCAACTGAAAATTATTTTTATTTAGTATATACTAAGAACATAAATTACAGTATTTTCTAGAGAACAATAATTATTTTGCTACTTGCAGAAAGGACATTCACATGGACACAATGAAACAGGCCCTAGGTCTTACTGGCAATGACAGAATGGAAGTTATGATTGATATTAAAGATCGCTTTCTTAGCGGTACCTTGGATTTAGACACAGCGCGCACATTGTTGAAAGAAAAAATCGGCACTTGCACACCTGATGAATTTGCCTATGGCGAACAACAATTAAAAGGTTCTTATACAGATGAAGAAATCACTCACCGCATGGATGATTTGTTAGAATTATTCGACGGTATTTTAATTCGCGCTAACAATGAATACCCAGAGGATCATCCGTTGACTGTGTACCTGAATGAAATTAACGCTATGGAACAACAGTTGACCGAAATGGAAACCTTGTTACAAGCCCCTCACTTCATTCTCAACCCTTGGCTTGGTGTCTACGATGCTCTCACTACTTGGCGCACGCATTTGGCTCGCAAACAAAACCAATTATATCCTGTGTTAGAACGTTACGGTTTTGACCGTCCAACGAAAATCATGTGGACTTTCGATGATGCTGTTCGCGATACTATTTCTGAAAGCAAACAACTCTTAGAATCTGGACAAGAGTCTGAATTTTTAGCAAAACAAGTTGATGTGATCGACATCATCCGAGATCTCAATAACAAAGAAAAAGAAGTGCTCATTCCTACTGCTTGGAAACTATTACAAGACAGCGACTTCATCACCATGAGCCGTGGTGACCACGAAATTGGCTTTGCTTTCATCACGCCTCCACCATTCTACAAAGGTCGTCCCGGTGCTACACCATCCCATCCATCCGAAACCTCTACAAATAACGGAGTACAGGATACTTTCACAGGTGCTCATCAAGACCAAGTAGCCCAAGTTGGAGCGGTTGCATCCGCTGGTTCTGTATCTAGCACGGCACTTGCTGGCGGTGCTAACCCTACAGCCTTATTACAAGAGTTAGCGCAACTAGTTGGCAAATACGGTGTCAATGGAAGTGCGGAGCAAACCCACGATTTAGCCGTTGGTTCCTTGACCATTGAACAAATTAAATTAATCTTCAAATTCTTACCAGTAGATATTACATTCGTAGATGAAAATGACTTAGTCCGCTTCTACAATGATACAAAGCACCGCATCTTCCCTCGCAGTTCTAATATCATCGGTCGTGTTGTGCAAAATTGCCATCCAAAGAAAAGCTTACCATTAGTGCAAGAAATTATCGATTCTTTCAAAGCTGGCAAACAAGATTACGCTGAAATGTGGATTAACAAGCCAGACCTATTCATCCATATCGAGTACATCGCTGTGCGCAATGAAGAAGGTCAATTTAAAGGCATTTTAGAAATGGTTCAAGATTGTACACATATTCGTAGCCTAAGTGGCTCTCGCAAAGAGCTCATTTGGGAAGGTTCTGATTCCGCCTACCACGCAGTGGAACATATCGATTATAAAAACATTCGCAAAGAAGATGAACCTAGTAACTTAACTGAGCATAGTGCATCAAACTCT
>CAUUJQ010000195.1:0-2708 GCA_963545445.1 uncultured Veillonella sp.
CAGGTACACGAGTTGTACAGGAGTTCTCATCGAGCAAGTTAATAAGTATAAACTATTTTGTATAAGGAGGCTATTCCTATGGCATGTGGACACAAAGGTCGCGAATTTTACGCGAACGATCCAGAAAAATTAGCACGCTACGATATGGCAATGCGTCATATTGAAGCCGCTCGTGAAGAAGGTCAATCTTCCGAGGAAATCCATGCTATGTTCAACCGCATTATGAGCGGCAACACAGCTGGTAAATGTAAGCACAAAAAAGGTTGATTCAAATACGTACGCCCATACTATTAGAATATACCCCAACCTTTGAGTGAAATAGATAGGACGCAGTCCGAAACAAAACCCCAACTCTTCTTCCCTTGAGTTGGGGTTCTATTTTTGTGCCAAAAACTATTACTGACCACTCTTATATACATAATTCTAGCATTTTGTATAACAATCACAAAAAGGACTATAAGCAAATCGCACTTGGTTCGTATTTGTTATAGTCCTTTTCTATTGTATGTCATACGGTGAATATTCATGTAAGTCCTATTACATAGCTATTCCAGTACTATGATGAACATCTCCGAATCATCATATACGCCGATAATTACACTTTTGTATGTTTTAATCGCAATGCATTGCTCACTACCGTAACAGAACTAAATGCCATGGCTGTGCCAGCAATGATAGGACTCAAATACCCCATCGCCGCTAATGGAATACCAATGCAGTTAAAGATTAATGCCCAGAATAAATTCTGTTTAATATTTGTCATCGTTTTACGGCTAATCGTTACGGCTTGAACCAATGTGCGCAAATCATTTCGTACCAGTACTATATCTGCCGCTTCTATGGCTACGTCTGTGCCGTGGCCAATACCAAATCCAATATCTGCTAGCGCTAAGGCTGGCGCATCATTAATACCATCTCCCACCATGCCTACGGATTTCCCTTGGCTTTGCAATGTGGCGATGGTATTTGCTTTATCTTGCGGTAGTACTTCCGCAACTACATGGGTAATTCCAGCTTGCGCTGCTACATAATTCGCTGTGCGCGCATTGTCTCCTGTTACCATCCATACCTCAATTCCTTGATCTTGCAAGGCTTTCACCACTTCTGGTGTTTCTGGACGCAATGTGTCGGCTACGGCCCAAATGGCATGCACTACATCGTCTACTAACAAGATAGATACGGAATTACCTTGTTCTTCCAAGCTATGAATTTCTGTTTGCCATGGGGTTATGTCAATGCCTAGCTCTTGCATCCAGCGAGTATGACCGACTTTGACAAGCTGACCAGCTATGCGACCTTCTAGGCCTTTACCTGGAATATCTTGGAAATCTTTCACAATCATACGAGGCACACCTTTGCTAGCACCGTATTTAGCGATGGCTTGTGCAATAGGATGGGTGGATCCTTTTTCAAGGTTCACTGTGAAAGCCAAATTATACATTTCATCACCTGCTGTGTAGATTACTTTTGTGACAGATAGTTCTCCTTTTGTTAACGTCCCTGTTTTATCCATGATGATTGCATTGATATGGCCTGCTTTTTCCAAAAATTCTGCACTTTTAATGAGCACCCCATGTTCTGCCCCAAGTCCTGAACCTACCATAATCGATGTTGGTGTCGCCAATCCCAAGGCGCACGGACAGGCAATGACAAGTACTGCTGTACCATATAATAAAGCGTCTCCTACGGTAGAGCCTAATCCGAAATACCAAATTCCCATTGTAAGAACAGCAATTCCGATGACCACCGGTACAAAATAGGATGCCACCACATCGGCAATACGCTGAATGCTCGCTTTAGACGCTTGCGCTTGTTCCACCACTTTGATAATTTGGGATAACATAGTTTCTTCCCCAATAGCAGTGGCTTTCATAATAAACGTACCCGATACATTGACTGTGGCGCCCATAACTTGGCTGGAACGACCTTTTTCTACAGGCACACTTTCACCTGTCAGCATGGCCTCATCCACTGTGGAATGACCTTCTAAAATAATACCGTCAACCGGCACTTTTTCGCCAGCCCGTACTTGGATTTTGTCGCCTAGGACAATCTCCTTCGTAGGAATGTCCATCCACTCCCCATTGCGTTCCACATGAGCTACGCTCGGTTGTAGGGCCACTAATTTTTGTATGGCCTCGGACGTACGGCCCTTGGCAATATCTTCTAGTAATTTGCCTAACAAAATGAAAGTAATGAGCCACGCCGAAGTTTCAAAATAAACATCATGATTGCCCACTGCCATTTGATAGATACTAAATCCATATGCTACGGAGGTACCCAATGCCACTAGTACGTCCATAGTAAGTGTACCGCTGCGAATCGCCGCAAAGGCACTCGTGTAAAAGATCCAGCCCGCTCCAAATTGAGCAATCGTAGCTAACACTAATTCAATCTCATGAGACAACATCGGCCAATGCCATAGATAATGACCCATCATGGATACCATCATAGGAATGGCCATCAGTGCAGCCACACCTAATCGAATGTATTGCCCTTTATGAGATGGCTGCTCTACCGCCACACCTTCATCCGTAGCCACATGAGCGCCGAATCCTATTTTTTCAATAGCGGCAATCACTTCTGTAGCACCGATAGCGGCACCTTCCGTATATGTCACAGTTCCTTTATTCGTGAGCAAATTGACTTTCACATCTTCTACACCATCTATTTTGCTAACTGCTTTTTCTACACGCCCTACGCAAGCA
>CAUUJQ010000196.1:0-2706 GCA_963545445.1 uncultured Veillonella sp.
ATCATCTTCTAAAATATACAAAGTTGGATAATTGTACTTAGTTTGAGATGAAACTTGGATATAGGTTCTAACAGCATCATCATAAATTTCCGTAGGAATTAAATCTTTTGGAACATTATGATTTTTTAGTTGATACCGATAATTTAGGTTCTTTAATTCAGTACTACCAGAACGTGAGAGTTTTGTATGGGTATCCAAAAACTCCTTTTCTTTTTTGTCCTTATAGACTGGTCGTAATAGTTCAGCTTGTCGTTGTCTTTCAATATCCTGTGGATAAGTAAAAGATACTAAACTATAGTGATCTGTACTTCGTAACGCTAAGTGATAGGTGTGGTTGTTAGTGTTAATAATAATATTAGTGCGAATGCCATCTTTTAATGGTTTGATGTACAGATGTGGAGTACCAGATACTGTGGAAGTATCAATTAACCACTGGAGTGTATCACCACCTCCGATATATTGAATGGTTTCACCTGGATGTAGTGCTACATCAGCAATATAGTTTTTGCTTGTGTCAATGGTGTAGACACTTGTTGGATGATATTCATATATGGATGAGGCACCAAGTTCTTTGGAATCATGCATATGATACAGTGCTTTGGGTGCATCAGCAGCATGAGAGGTGAGGCTAAATGAAGTACAAAGTGCTACACAAAAGAGGGGAATGTATTTCTTCATATTCATTATTTTTCGCCTCCAGATTCTTTAGTGACACCCAAGTCAATGATATAAATACCAAGCGGATTTACAAGAATTTGTTCTTCCTTAGTAGGAGGAACTACTTGAATGGAGAACAACCCTACATAGTTGGTTGGTTTTGGAGATTTTGTACCATTTAAGTTGTAGGTATCTTCGCTCCAACGAACTTGATATGTTGAATTTGTACCAGGTTGTTTTTGAATGGAAGTAATGGCAGTTTGGACTGTCATTTTTCCAAGTTTGTTAGTTGGATTATCTTTGTTGATAAAATCGGCGTATTTATTCATAGCCTCTGGAGTAATAAAGGCTTGCGCATCGTCCCAATTTTTCTTGAACTGGATAGGATCAAGTGGTACGGTTCTTGAATGTTCAATAAATTTAGATAATGCATACTTGATTTCTATCTCTTGTGGGGTGTAATTTGTTACCTTGATTTCTCCGCTAGTATCAATAGCGCCTGATGTTTGGTTGACACGTACTACATAGGTCTTTGATGTATAGCTTGTTACAAATACTACGGTCGAAATGACACAAATAGCCACAAGTACTAAATAAAGAATGTTCCGTTTATTGGCCATATCTTTTTGATATGCCAGATTGTATAAATCGGAACTAAATTTTGATCCACCGCCTTTTTCGATGGATTTTAGTGGATCCCCTTTGGGAAAGTTGCTGTGAACTGGATCCATTTAATCACCTCCTTGCGTAGAGTATACCACGGTTATATCTTGTTTGTATATATAAATTTATATCGTAAATGATATTTAAGATATATTTAAGGTATATTTAAGGTATATAAAAATACACCTTGAAGGGAGTTATATCTCTGTGATATGCTAGGGGTATCAAAAATAATCTGAGTGCGCAATTACTCATTTCTCTTTCGACTAGGTCGAAACGAGAAATGATTGCGGTCTGTGACACGAAATAAGGGGTCACTTGCCAGTGACAAAGAAAATTTACAGACTGTAAATTCTACAAGAAATGAAAGGAGGTGCGATGATGAGTAGCTGCCATCTTGAAAATACACCACATGCAAAATCTCGTACTGGTGATAAAATCAACACATTGACACATATGGAATACATTACTCGTGAAGGCAAATATGCTACTATGTCGCACCGTGAAGAGGATCTTGTGTATACATCATCTGGTAACGTGCCTAAATGGGCTGAATCTGCTCGTGAATTTTGGAATCAAGCTGAAATTCATCGCAGAAAAAATGGAAGAGCCTATAGAGAAATTCGGATTGGCTTGCAAGAGGAATTATCCTTAGCTGAAAATATAGCTTGTATCGAGGAGTTTATGGATAAGATGGGAATTAAAGACCATCATGTATATACTTATGCTATCCATGATAAAACGGCTATGTTTGATGAAGATCATAGAAATATTCATGCGCATCTTATGTTTAATGAGAAGATAGCTGATTATGCAATAACAGACAGTCCTGAACAATTCTTTAAACGATTTACAGTTAATGCTGATGGTCAGAGCGTACAAGGGCTTCCTGTAGATAGATATTGGAATAGTGAAGAATCTACTAGAGATATGCGTGCCACCTGGGAAGATATTGTGAATCGTGCATTTGAGCGAAATGGGCTAGAAGAACGTATTAGTATGAAGACCTTAAAGGCCCAAAGAGAAGCACTTTTAGAAGAGGGGAAATATGAAGAAGCTGAATTATTAAACCGTACACCAGCAGAGCACTTAGGCAATGCCGCAAAGAATCCTAAGACAAGAGAGCGCATCAGAGAAATGATGGATGAATTAGAGCGTGATCAGGAGGAAATTCCAGTAGATATAGTAGGGGCTACTACTAGTGGAGATACTTCTTCTGATGAACATACAATTCATGATAATACCCAAAATATTGTAGAGAATGAATTTGAATTAAAACTACAAATTTTTGCGCATGATGCAGTTATTCGTAAGTTGGCTAAGGAAATTCAAAAAGAACGTAAAGCATTATTACAAGCGAAAGAAGCAAATGCAGAAAAAATTGAA
>CAUUJQ010000197.1:0-2696 GCA_963545445.1 uncultured Veillonella sp.
GCAAGCATGTACACGATCCAGTAATTCCAGCCAGATAAATAGCCCGCAAAGGAAGACCAATATTTACTAGCAAAATAGGTAAAGGAGCCAGACACAGGTTCACGTACTGACATTTCTCCTAACATACGCATTAAAAAGAAAATAAAGATGCCGGTTAATAAATAAGAGAAAATAACACCTGGTCCTACCAGTTGAATTGTGGGAGCAGAACCGTAGAAGAGGCCAGTCCCCACAGAGGCTCCTAATGCGATCATTTGCATGTGGCGACTTTTCAGCCCACGATGCAATGACGGCTTTGATTCATTGTCTTTCATACTATATAACTCCCTTCCCATGTATATTCTGAAATGACATATATCTATTAGAATACCATAAACTATAGAATTTACCTAGTAAAATTTTAGTTTAGTAGAGAAGTAATGAACGAATTGTTAACCTATGGAATCCTATGATGAAAGTCGCCTGTATCATACATATGGCGTTGATATGCTTAATTAGCATACATGAATTTCGATTTACACAAAGGAATTTATGAACTGATGTAGAATTAATAACAATATATCAACTATGTTCGGATCTATAAGGAGGACGATATACATGAAAGAGTATACTAGCGATTTAATTCGAAATGTGGCGGTGGTTTCCCATGACGGGGCGGGTAAAACGGCATTAGTAGAAGCATTGTTATTGTCTTGTGGAGCCATTGATGCGGTGGGAAAAGGACAGGATAACAAACATATCATGGACTTCGAGCCGGAAGAAATCAAACGAAATGTAACAATTCAGTTGGGGATGGCTCCTTGTGAATGGAAAGGTCATAAAATTAACTTTATCGACACACCGGGCTATTCTGAGTTCCATGGAGAAGTACGATCCGCTTTGCGTGCAGCGGATGGTATGCTCATGGTGTTGTCCGCAGGAACAGGCGTGGAAATCGATACGATTCGTGCTTGGGAATATGGCGTAGAATTGCAAATGCCACGGATGGCTTTCATCAATAAAATGGATGCTGAAAAAGCAGACTTCTTTGGTACCTTGGAAAAAATGCGCGAACTATTCGGTAAAGCCATCATGCCATTGCAAATTCCAATCGGCGAAGGACCTACTTTCAGAGGTGTTGTAGACGTAGCAAAACGCACTGCCTATGTGTATGAAAATGGCAAGATGACGGAAGTGGACGTGCCTGCAGAACTGTCAGATAAAGTGGAAGAAATTCGTGAAATGACTGTGGAAGCGGCGGCAGAAGGTAACGATACCTTATTAGAAAAATACTTAGATGGACAAGAGTTAACCTTAGAAGAAATCCGTCAAGGCTTGCGGGAAGGTATGTTGACAGGTCGTGTATGCCCTGTGATGTGCGGTACTGCTTTGGGTCGTATCGGTATGGACCAAGTGCTAGACCGTATGATTCGCTATATGCCAGATGCAACGAAAAAAGTGATGACTGCTATTGGCGTGGATTCTCAAGAGGAACATATCGTCGTGGCGGATAAACCGTTCACAGGGTTCGTGTTTAAAACAATCCTAGATCCATTCGCGGGAAAACAAAGCTTTGTACGCGTATTCTCAGGAGAACTGAAAGTGGGCGACAAATTATACAACGTGACTCGTGATGTAGAAGAAAAATGGGGCAAAATGGTCACGTTAATTGGTAAACAACAAGTGCCAGTGGAAGTGGCGAAAGCTGGAGATATCGTAGTTATCCCTAAATTAGCAGAAACAAAAACAGGGGATACCTTCGGTACGTCTGCTTTCAAAGTACAATACGCACCTATCCGCTTCCCACAACCGTTGTATCGCATTGCCATGGTGCCTGAGAAAAAAGGGGAAGAAGAAAAATTGGCCAATGCGTTGGTGCGTATTTCCGAAGAGGACCCTACTTGTGAAGTGGTGAAAGACGTGGAAGGCCGTCAAATGCAAGTGCGTTGTATGGGGGATGTGCATTTAGAGCATATTCTACAAAAAATGGAACGCAAATATGGGGTTCGTACCAAATTAGAAGCACCATACATTCCATACCGTGAAACGATTCGTGGCACTGTGGAAGTAGAAGGTAAACATAAAAAACAAAGTGGTGGTCACGGTCAATATGGTCATGTGAAATTAGGCATTGCTCCGCTATATGAAGTGGAATTCGAGTTTATCGATAAAATCTTCGGTGGTGCAGTTCCTCGTCAATATATTCCTGCCGTGGAAAAAGGGGTTCGTGAAACATTGGAAAAAGGACTTTTGGCAGGCTATCCAATGATCGGTATCCAAGTAACATTGTTAGATGGTTCCTATCATACAGTGGACTCCTCGGAGTTGGCATTTAAAATGGCGGCGGCTCAAGCTTTGAAAAAAGGTGTGCCAGATGCAAAACCAATTTTGTTAGAGCCTATCTATAATGTGAATGTCATCGGACCAGAAGAATTTATGGGCGATATCATGGGTGACTTGAATAGTCGTCGCGGTCGTGTACTCGGCATGGACCAAGGAGCACGAGAAGGTATTACCGTGGTGAAAGCCCAAGTTCCATTGGTAGAAATGTTAGATTATGTCACTGTGTTGCGCTCCATGACACAAGGACAAGGTGTGTTTAATATGGAATTTAGTGGCTATGAAGAAGTGCCACATAAACAAGCAGAAACGATAATTGCTGGATTTGCGGGGCACGAAGAGTCGTAACTTGTTTCGCTATGCAGCCTGTGGCGGTC
>CAUUJQ010000198.1:0-2695 GCA_963545445.1 uncultured Veillonella sp.
AGTAACATTCCTGCTACTAATGGAATGGATGCCACGACAACCATTAGCCATGTGTGGTAGATATTCTTTTTCTTAGGCTCTGATACGTTTTTGCCAAATGGGCATAAACGCTTCCAATACAACAACAGTACAGACAAAATACTACCGAACTGAATTACAACCTTGTACACATCCCAGAAGGCTTTATTTTTTTCAGGATCCGCAAAGACATTCAAAGGCATAAACGTCTGTAATAAAATTAAATGACCTGTTGAACTGATAGGTAGAAACTCTGTTACACCTTGTACAATTCCAAAAATTACAGATTTAATAATATTTAAGATAATATCCATTTTTATTTACCTTCTTAGTCGTGATTGATACGATTAGCTCGTACTAAGTCTGACCTCATTTGTTTGATACGTTTCGCAAATGCGCGTAAATCTTTCATCCGCCACATCCAGTTTGGTGCACCTACGCTTCCAGGCATGTTTAAGCGTGCTTGGCTTCCAGCATGGATCCAGTCTGACATCGGAATAATTACCATGTCCGCATTACTATCCAACGAATAGTCAATCACGTCATCGACAAAGCTATGCTTGCGATATCCGTGTTTCCATAGGTATTGACGCATCTTTCTTCTTAAAGAAGCAGGTTGCTGGCAGTACCATGAATATGTCGTATCGTTGTCATGAGTCCCAGTATATACCAATAGATGCGTTTTATCTTCTTCCATGCCCTCAGGGTCAAATGTGAATTGAACAATACGCATACCCCTAAACTTGTAGTGATCTCTTAATTCCAATACTTCTGGACGTAAATCTCCTAAATCTTCCGCAACGATAGTAAGGTTTGGATATTGTTTGAATAATGTATCAAACAACTCATATCCAGGTGCTTCAATCCACTCACCTTCAATCGCGGTTGGACAATTTGCTGGAATCTTCCAGTATGTATCAAAGGCGCGGAAGTGATCGACTCTAACAACGTCGAACATCTTTCCCATGTATGATAAACGTTCAATCCAGAATGTAAATTTATCTTTCTTCATAAACTTCCAGTCATAGATAGGATTGCCCCATCTTTGTCCTGTCGCTGAGAAGTAATCTGGTGGAACACCAGCGATAAACGTTGGTCTACCATCTTGATCTAATAAGAAGTTTTCACGGTGTGCCCAAACATCCGCAGAATCTAAACCTACGTAGAATGGGATATCACCCACCATCTGAATGCCTAAACTATTTGCATACTTCTTCAGTGCATGCCACTGTTGATGTAACACAAACTGTAAGAACATCTGGTATGCAATTTCATCTTCATACTTTGATAGATCTAATTTCTGGTTGATTGGATAATCTTTCTGTTCCTTATCCCATTCATTCCAAGGTCGTAAATTGTTCGCAACTTTAAAAGTCTTAAAGATTGCATATTCTTTTACCCAAGACTGCTTGATGAAGGATTCGTATGCCTCATCCTTTTCAAACTTTTGATAGGCTAGACGTAAGTACTTATCATGGAACGCACGAACTACTTCATACTGAATCTCATCATCATTACGATGATAAGAAGGCACTTTTTCTAATAAACCCTGTTGCACTAAAACATCTAATGATATATACAACTCATCAACCGCATAAGACGAATATGGCTGATAAGGTGAATTTCCATACCCTAAAGGATTTAATGGCAACAACTGCCAGATGCCCAAACCCGACTGGTGCATCATCTTTACAAAATCATATGCTTCTTTTCCAAAAGTACCACAACCGTGGCGGCCAGGCAGAGATGCGACTGGCATTAAAATTCCTGCTTTTCTCATATTACTATTCATTTAACTCCGCTTTCAGTTTAAATATTAACCCATGATGTAATATTTTTCCATGTCAAGTGAATGGAATTCACTTTTTTCTCATTTATGGTATAGTTGTCTATGGTTTCAATTATTTTGATAAAGGAGATACTCATGACATTAGAGAAAAAACTTGAGTCAAGCTTGAAAAAGCAGATTAAAAATGCCACTGACAGAGAACTTTATGATGCGATTGTTGCTATCGTAAAGGAAAAACAAGATCAGGTTAAGAAGATTACAGGTGAAAAGAAGTTGTACTACATCAGTGCAGAATTCCTCATCGGTAAGCAATTAGGCAAGAACTTAATCAACTTAGGTCTATACGATGAATTAGCAAAATTATTATCTAAGAATGGTAAGTCCATTCGTACAGTTGAAAGTTTTGAAAAAGAACCTTCACTTGGTAACGGTGGTCTAGGTCGTTTAGCTGCCTGCTTCTTAGATTCCATCGCTACATTAAACTTACAGGGTGATGGTGTTGGTCTAAATTATCACCTTGGTTTATTCCGTCAGGAATTCAAGGATAGAAAACAACATGAAATTCCAGATGAATGGTTGAATGGCTCTACAGTATTACGCGATACAGATGTATCCTTCCCAGTTGAACTTGCTGGTAAGACATACTACTCACACATGTATGACTTAGACATCATCGGATATAAGACAAACAAGAATACGTTACACTTATTCGACTTAGATACTGTTGACGAATCAATCGTTCACGATGGTACAAAGTTTGATAAAAAGAATATCGATAAGAACTTAACACTATTCCTCTATCCAGATGACAGTGATAAGGATGGTCAGTTATTACGTATTTATCAACAGTACTTCATGGTAAGTAACGCTGCGCAATTGATTATCAAG
>CAUUJQ010000199.1:0-2694 GCA_963545445.1 uncultured Veillonella sp.
GCGTTTAATTTAAGTTCCACTGATTTATGGTCGAGTGGGACACCAGCTCGCTTTCTAAGATACATCCATACCTGTCGAAACCTTTACGTCCCCATATGTAATTATTGTCTTATAATTATATAGATATATTCTGTGAAAGTCAAATGTAATATGTACTTTTTTTTGAAGATAGTGTATACTATTAAATATCATTTCTAGTCGAGAGTCACAGGAGGAATCCTATGTCCTATGAAACAGAAAATGTAGCGGAATTTGATCGTTTTACCTCTCTTACAGATGAAGAGATTGTTGCCATTTGCCAAGAGGAAAACAATCATTATGCTACGGATTATATTGTGCAGCGATATAAAAATTTTGTTCGGTCCAAAGCTAGGTCCTATTTTTTAATGGGTGCTGATAAAGAAGATATTATACAAGAGGGTATGATTGGCTTATATAAAGCTACTAGAGACTTTGAGCCAGGCCATCAACTAAACTTTAAAGGCTTTGCAGAAATATGCATTACACGGCAAATCATTTCTGCTATCAAAGGGGCAAGTCGTCAAAAACACATACCGCTTAACTCCTATATCTCTTTAAATAAACCAGCTTATGATGACTCAGAGCGAACGCTAATAGAAGTGTTGGAAACAGAAAAAAATCTAGATCCACAAGAGGTAGTCATCAACAGAGAGCAATACGCTCTTATTAAGGAAGTGATGGAGGCAGTGCTCAGTCCTCTAGAGTGGGAAGTATTGCGTGGATATATGGACGCCAAATCCTATCAAGAAATGGCGGAAGAACACCATCGTTCTGTGAAATCCATAGATAATGCATTGCAACGTGTGAAGAAAAAAATGGAAGTGTACTTCGGTCAAAACCGTTGATACAGAAAGGAAGAGTTTCATGAGAGATTTTTTAATGGTTGTTGAAATTATTATTTCGATTCTTTTAATTGTGGTTGTGGTAGCACAAACTGGTAAAAGCGCAGGTATGGGCGGTGCTGTTTCCGGCGCAGCAGATTCTGTATTTGGTGGTAAAGAACGCGGTGTAGATGGATTCTTATCACGTTGTACAGTAGTTCTTGCGACTTTATTCGTATTAGTTAGTTTAGCTTTAGATTTAGTGTTAAGTTCTTATTAATACATAAAAAATCCTACCCTATGGTAGGTTTTTTTTATAGACATATTGAGGTACTATGAGAGAAGACATTTTAGGATTTTTTAGAGATATATGGCCTGAGTCCTATCATATAGAAGATGTTCCTTTCATTTTGGGCTATAAGGGTGAAGAGATTCAGGCGTATTTTTCATTGTTACATACATTAGAACAAGAAGGATGTATCCGTATCAAAGACGGTGAGTATGGATGCTATCAAAAAACAGAGGAGCCTCGATTATTAGGCATTTATAAGGCCAGTAAAAAAGGGTTTGGATTTGTCATACCTGCCGAAGGGAATTTGCCGGATGTATTTATTCCCAATGGTTGTGCAGGCACAGCTATGCATGATGATGAAGTAGAATACATCATTAAGAGAAAAGGCACGAGCGAACGAAAGGCGGAGGGATTAATTCGTCGTGTTGTCACACGCCATACAAACCGAGTGGTGGGTATATTTGAACGCCTTCCGAAAAGTGGTTTTGTGACACCTCATAATGAACGATTAGGGGATGATATTTATATTCCTCTAGACGCTACATTAGAGGCACGAAGTGGCGCCACAGTTGTGGTAGAATTGACAGCTTGGCCGGAAGAACATCGCAAGGCGGAAGGCAAAATTGTAGAAATTGTAGGGGATAGTTCCACGCCGGACTTAGATGTATTGTCCGTGATGGCAACCTTCGATTTGCCAAAAGAGTTTCCACAAGACGTGCAAGAAGAGGCGCAGAAGATATCTTTCACAGTCACTGATGAAATAGACCGACTAGATTTGCGACACCAAGACATGATCACTATCGATGGAGAAGATGCGAAGGATTTAGATGATGCTGTGCATGCGAAAGTATTGGATAATGGCAATATTGAATTAGGCGTTCATATTGCGGATGTCAGTCACTACGTTCCAGCGGGATCTAGTATTGACCAAGAGGCATATCGTCGTGGCACCAGTGTGTATTTGGTGGACCGTGTCATTCCTATGTTGCCAGTGGAGCTATCAAATGGTATTTGCTCCTTGCAAGCTAAGGAAGATCGCTATGCTATGTCCTGTATTATGGAAGTAAGTCCTCAAGGTAAGGTAGTACGTTACACCATACAACCATCCATCATTCATATTACGCGCCGTTGTAGCTATAAGGAAATCTATTTGGCCTTAGAAGAAAATATTATTCCTGATGATTTGTCACCGCTTATGGAGATGGTGCGAACCTTGGAAACATTGGCATACCAATTGATGAGGATGCGTCAACAAGCGGGGGCCATCAGTTTTGAGTTCCCAGAATATAAAGTTCTCTTAGATGCTACGGGCGTACCACAACGAATCGTACGAAAAGATAGAACTATTGCAGAAAAACTAATTGAACAATGTATGTTGTTGGCTAATGAGACGGTGGCAACCTTCCTCAGCGAACGATTAGACACATCTATCTATCGTATTCATGAAGATCCAAAGGATACTAAATTAGAACAACTCATCACTGTTCTACATCATTCTGGATATCCTGTGAAATTGCCAAGTAAGGTTGAGCCTAAGCATATTGAGGAATTGTTGCAATC
>CAUUJQ010000200.1:0-2674 GCA_963545445.1 uncultured Veillonella sp.
ATTTCAGTTTGTATAGATTTGGAGGATTTAATAAAGAAATTGTGAATAAAAGATAATTTAACAAGACGGAGTGTAACTTTTTTGCGCCTCTTACGTCTCCTTTAAAATAAGAAAAGAATAAATTATAACAAAATTATGAAGAAGTCGTTTTTATTTTTGTCATTTGTCTGCATGGGCGTTATGGGCGGCTATGCGCAAGACGATGTCTACTTTGTTCCTAACGGGCAAGAGACAAAAGAGAATGTGTCAAACTCTTCTTATCAAAGAATAGAGAACGACAATAATTCTACTTGGTACGAAGGCCGTAGTAGTAAGCGTAGTGTGGACGAATATAATCGTCGCGATTCAAAAACAAAATCTTCTAGTTCAGCTTATTATGATAATGAAGATTACAGTCCAGATGGTGAGTGTACAGCACGTATTGTTCGTTTCCATTCACCACGTATGGTGGTAGTAGCAAGTCCTTACTATTGGGATTTCTATGATACCTATTTATACGATCCTTGGCTATCTTCTTCTTGGTATTGGAATTCGCGATGGGGATGGAGCAATCGTTATGGTTGGTATGATCCGTGGTATTCTTGGACTTGGGGTGGTTACTATAATCCTTATAACCCGTATTGGAGTTGGAGTAATTCCTACTGGGGATGGGACAATCCTTATTGGAACTACTACACTTGGAATTATGGTCCACGAGGTTGGCGCGACACAAATCGCGGAGGCTGGGGAGGCCGTCGAGATTTTGATGCCCGTAATACATCTGCTTCTGTGAGTGGTTCACGTGGCGGTTTTGCTGGCCGTCGGACAGGTTTCGAGGGAACTACAATGAGCAACAATCGTAGTTTTGGAAATCGTCCTAATGCTTCTTCGAATAATCGCTCCTTTGGAAACCGTTCTTTCGAAAATCAGCAGCAACCACAGCGTCAGTCTGTACCACGTATGGAAACATTTCCCAATCGAAGTTTCGGACAACCAGCTGGTGGCTCCTTTGGTGGCGGTCGCAGTTTTGGAAATAGCACTGGTGGTTTCTCTACAGGCGGTAGAGGCAGCGTAGGAGGTAGTGGCGGAGGCCGTACTTTTGGTCGCTAATGAATTTAGACAAAATATTGCTTAGTTTACTAAAAAAAGATTCTTAATGATGAAAAGGACATATTTGCTTTTGGGAGCGCTAGTTTTTGCGCTTCCGCTGAGCGCACAGGATATCTATAAGGTTGAAAGCTTCTCTAGTGAGGACCTCAATGGGACGGCACGTTATGTTGGTATGGGGGGGGCTATGAATGCTTTGGGGGCAGACATTTCTACTATGAGTGTGAACCCCGCAGGTATAGGTCTCTATCGTCGAAGCGACTTTTCTATGACAGGAAGTCTCTTGATGGAAAAAGGTGCGAAGCGTTTCAATGACATAGGTAGAAACCGGGCAAGTTTCGACCAAATAGGTTTTGTTTGGTCCACTCCAACTCGAGGCAATAGTTTGAAGTTTATGAACTTTGGCTTTAACTATCGTAAGAGCAAGAATCTAAAAAATTATATTGGAATTGAGAACGTTTCTACAAATGGTGCTTCGCAGGCTATTAGTGCTGCAAATCTCGGATATATGTATGGTGGAGATCATTATACACAAAACTCCAACGGTTCTCTTTCTTTTAAAATGCCATTGACGGATGCAGCTTATAATTCCTATATGTTGGAGCCTACTTTCAAGACAGGTTCAACGACAGCTGTAGAGTCTTGGAACCCAACAAGCGCTAATGCATATAATTACCGTCGTGAGCAACATGGCGGTATTCATGAGTTTGATTTCAATCTAAGCTTTAATTTCAACAATAGCCTATATGCAGGTCTAACTATGGGCGTGTATGATGTAGATTGGAATAGTCATCTTTTCTACAAAGAAGGTATCGCTGACGGAACGGGTAAGATGCATGATTATTTCATGACCAATGATGAGGCAATCAATGGTAATGGTTTTGATTTGAAGCTGGGCGTTATTCTCCGCCCCATAAAGAAATCTCCGTTCCGCATAGGTTTAGCATTCTCTACTCCTACATGGTACAGTTTAACAGGGAACAATATCCTGTGGATGAATTCTCCATTTGTTGCACCCGGTAGCACGGAGAAAGAGACACAAGCAGGATACCGTACTGGAGACTTTGATTATAATATTCGCACCCCTTGGAAGTTGAATGTGAGCGTGGCAACAACTGTAGCCAATCGTTTAGCTTTGGATGCAGAATACGAATATAAGCATTTGCCTGCCGCAAGTGTTCGCTTTGCCAGTTATACTCCAGATATTTACGGAGGTTCTTGGAGCAGTAGTTATCGTGATGCAGCCATCGATAACCAGATTGATACATGGCTACGTGGACAACACACGTTGCGCTTAGGTGCAGAAATGCGTTTAGATGCAAATTTTTCAGCTCGCGCAGGTTATAACTATGTCAGCAGTCCTTTCAAAGATGGAGCATTCTTGAATCTTTATCCAAATGCCGGTACTTCGTATAAAGATAGCGAGTCCTTGCTCAATGCTACGGGTACAGACTATGTAAATATAGGCGGTACAAATCGCTTTACTTTGGGACTTGGATATCATAATAAGAGTTTTTATGCAGATCTGGCTTATCAATATCAGCAGCGCAGTACGACCGTGTATCCATTCCATGATACAAAGGAGTAC
>CAUUJQ010000201.1:0-2673 GCA_963545445.1 uncultured Veillonella sp.
TTGTTTTCTGCATAAATGTAAGCACGTTGCTCTGGATCTTGAATGCGTGCTTGAAAGTCTGGATCGTTAGCCAATTCTTTACCACGGCGCATGCTCCACACACCGGCTACGATGACACCTACAAAGGTAGCTGGAATCGTAATGGACAAAATAGTCACTACGCTAGCTGGGAAATTAACAGCCCCTAACATAGCCACCACAGACACAACCGCAACGGATGCAGGAGAGGCACAAATCCCCATTTGAGATGCCACAGATGCCACCGCCATTGGTCGTTCTGGACGAATCCCTTCTTTGATAGAAATATCATAGATGATAGGGAACATCGTATAGACTACGTGACCTGTTCCACATAAGACAGTCAAAAACCATGTCGTAATTGGTGCTAAAATAGTAATTTGTTTTGGATTACTACGAAGAAATTTTTCTGCGTATACAAGCATCACATCTAAGCCTTTAGAGGCTTGCAAGAAACCAGAACAAGTCACCACTGCCATAATCGTTAACATAACGTCAATCGGTGGTTTACCTGGTACAAGTCCGATAACAAATACATATATCGCAAGACCAATACCAGATACAGCTGCCAACCCTAGGCCACCATGTCGAACGCCCACGATCAGACAAGCTAACAACAGAATAAATCCGAATAAAATAATCATGAAACTACTCAACCCTTTCTAAATAAAAAACTATCACTTGTCGTACTTATTATACGGCAAGTGATAGCATAAAAACAGTGAGATAGCGCATGGATAATCTATGAAAGTTTGTTATGGTCTTATGATTGTAGTTCTGCGATAAGGTTTTCTGCATCTATTGAAAGTGTACCACTTTCATAAGTTTTGATTAGCTGCCCTGGAAAGTATCGTTCGTAAATCTGTAACTTATCTGTCCATCTCGCATCATATTCTTCATTACCAAGCATACCAAGATGTTCCCAATACCTGATTGTTCCATCTGGCAAGTATATGGTAAAGTCAGGACTTATTCGTTTGCCGTCTCCATATAACAATGGTTCTTCATACTTATAAGTAATGCCAGCTGATGCCAATAGATTACAAATAATCACTTCTGATTTACTACGTACACGATTACCGTCTGCAGTGGTATAGATTCGTCCTAACTGAAATATATCCACCCCAAAATACGTGGCAATCTTTTGATGTAAAGGCCCCGAGTCTTGTGTCTCCTCAATCATATTTACAAAATAATCTAACATAGCTACTTTGTATTGTTTTTTACGCTTAATATCTTCAAGAATCTCTGTCATTGTTTCTTCAGAAATATCTACCTCATTCACTTTTAGAATAAGCCAACGTTCTAACTGTTTCTTTAACTGAAACTTACCAGATAATAATCCTTCATACACCATATCCGACAATTTCTTAGGATGCATATCATTTTTCTTGCAGATTCTGTTAAATCCTTTCGTCTTAGTGCTATCGTATACATGTTGTAATCTATCACATTTAATATCATATACATCTGCTAAGCCAGAAAATCCCTTTGCCACAATTTCAATTAATCCAGACCGTAGATAATAGGGCAAGCAAAGTTGTTTTTCCTGAGGAAATGAACCGTCGATAAAATACTCTTTTTTGAAAGAAATATTTTTGTCTGAATACAGTAAATACGCATTGGCTCCCTTTCCATCCCGAGACGCTCTACCTATTTCTTGGTAATACTGTTCCACCGATTCTGGGATCATAAAGTGAATAACCACTCGTATATCTGGAATATCAATACCCATTCCAAATGCATTCGTAGCTATCACAACATTAATTTCATTAGACTTAAACTTTTCAATAATCTCCATGCGTTCTTTTGCATTCATATCACCATGAAAATAATCTGCCCGAAACCCCCGCTCTTTCGCCTTTTGAGCTAAATCTATTACGCCTCTAGTATTTCCTTTGCGATATGCATACACTAGCACTTTCTCAGATTTATGACGGTCTAGCAATTCCCAGAATGCTTCTTCTTTTAGGTTCTCATCCCTGAACTTCTTCACATGTAGCTGGACTTCATTTCTCATCAAAATGTCATCTTTTAAGACATGATTTGCATCAATGTTAAAACTTTCACATACATCTTGTAATTCCTTAGGGTTAATCGTTGCTGTCAGAGCTAACACTTTACACCACGAATCAGATCCAAACAATTCATTCATAAACTCAGGAATACGTTGGTAAAAAGGTCTAAAGCTCAATCCCCATTGACTCACACAGTGAACTTCATCAATGACCATTAATCTAATAGAATCATGTCGCCTGCGCAAACAATACTCAAAATAGCCATCAGTACCAATCTTTTCTGGGCTCACAAAGATAAAATCCGGTGTAATTTCTCCATTAGCATAAGCGGTTAAAGATTGCACTTGTTCAACCGTCGAAACCCCTCCGTGCAATGTCAATACCTCATACCCATGTTCATTTATTTTTTGTGATTGTTCTTCCATCAAGGCAATCAAAGGTGATACAACAATTGTTGTTCCTCCACAGGCAAGGCCCGCCATCCAGTAGATAATAGACTTCCCGCCTCCAGTTGGCATAATACATAGGGTACTTCCTTTTTCTACAACATTACAAATAACCTTCTTTTGAAAGTCCTTCAACTGAAATTGCATATTAGGAAACCATCTTTGAAAATCTTGGTCTACATTATATCTAA
>CAUUJQ010000202.1:0-2671 GCA_963545445.1 uncultured Veillonella sp.
GGGTATACCGTGCTCTTCCCTTTGCACAAATTAGCTATACGAACGCCACAAGGCTACATCGCGAAACAAGTGACGACTTACTTTTTAATCCAAGGCATCAATTTACGTAATTCGCCGCCCACTTCTTCTACTTGATGTGCTGCAGATTGTTTACGTTGTTCTTTCAAATACGGGTAACCTGCTGCATAGTCACCAAGGAATTGATCAGCAAATTTGCCGTTTTGGATATCTTTCAATACACCGCGCATAGCTTCTTTCGCTGCTGCTGGGATTACTTTTGGTCCTGTTACATAGTCACCGAACTCAGCTGTGTTGGAGATGGATTTACGCATTGTTTCAAAACCACCTTCGTAGATCAAGTCGATGATTAATTTCATTTCATGAACACATTCAAAGTATGCATTAACTGGGTTGTAACCAGCTTCTACCAATACTTCGAAACCAGTTTGCATCAACGCACATACGCCGCCGCAAAGTACTGCTTGTTCACCGAATAAGTCAGTTTCAGTTTCTTGACGGAAGTCAGTTTCCAAAATACCGGAACGGCCACCGCCTACACCAGATGCCCATGCTAATGCCACTTCTTTAGTATCTCCACTTGGGTCTGCGTAAACAGCGTACAAGCAAGGAACGCCAGAACCTTCTTGGAATGTACGACGTACTAAATGGCCAGGGCCTTTAGGAGCTACCATGAATACGTTTACGTCAGCAGATGGTTTAATTTTACCGAAATGAATGTTGAAACCATGAGCAAATGCCAAGTACGCACCTTTTTTAAGGTTAGGAGCGATGGATTTTTCATATGTTTCTGCTTGCAATTCATCTGGAATCAAGATCATCACAACGTCTGCACCTTTTACAGCCTCGCCTGTTTCTTTGACTACGAAACCAGCTTCTTCTGCTTCTTTCCAAGATTTGGAACCTTCACGAAGACCGATTTGTACGTCCATGCCGCTTTCTTTCAAGTTCAACGCATGCGCATGACCTTGAGAACCATAGCCAAGAACTGTAATTTTTTTACCTACTAATGCTTGTAGATTGCAATCTGCATCATAAAATACTTGTGTGCCTAAAATGTTACCTGCCATTGTGATAACCTCCTACTTTGTAATACATTTATTGATGTTTATAATTTACTAGATTTCCTAGTGAAATTCAACTGATTTTCAGCCTTTCAGCTTACGGATTTACCATACTTACTATGATAAATTAGTATAAATAAAAATATTTTTGTACACCCTATAAAAACATTTTATGAAAGTACTTGCAACCAAGGTCGATCTTGGACCCAAGTTACTTTCAAGGAAAGTCCATAGAGTGCTGATAAAATCTCATCGGTAATGACCTCATGTTTCGGTCCCGATTGGAAGATTTTTCCTTCTTTCAACAATGCTACATGAGTGACAGTGGGAAGGATTTCCTCGATTTGGTGTGTCACGTAGATGAACGGACAAGGACTATCCTGTGCCCCACGTCGATTGAGATGACGGAGCAATTGTTCTCGGCTCGGCACGTCTAGTCCATTACATGGTTCGTCTAAGATGAGCAAGTCGGGACTCATCATCAAGGCACGACCGATGAGGGCTCGTCGCTGTTCACCGGTAGACAATAGCCCAAAGTGACGATGCTCCAAATGTTGCAATCCCATATCTGCTAGTACCGCATCACAGCGTTGTTCTTCTACCTCTGTCACATCACGGTAGATACCAATCGTCCCATGAGCACCAGAGAGAAGAATTTGTCGCACTGTTTCATCTCGCATGGTTCGCTCAAATTGCCCTAAGGTAGAGCTGACGAATCCGATGCGATCTTTCACATCTTTCCATACGCACTGTCCAAAGGTATGCCCTAGGACACGTACCTCACCACGGGTGGCGCAGGTGTAGGCCATAATCATGCCTAGCAAGGTGGACTTACCAGCCCCATTGAGGCCCAATAACGCCCAGTTTTCCCCTGCATTCACATGCCAATCTACACCTTGCAAAATCCCTTCCCCATTGCGGACGAAGGTAACGCCCTCGTAATGTAATAACTCGCCTTGTTTTGGCTCTGGCATAGACATTACATTTTTTCTCCACGGCTCATAGCGGTGCAACCTGTTTTCGCAATTTCCAGAATGCCATATTCTTTCATAATTTCTATGAAAGCATCTAGTTTCTGCGTTTCTCCTGTAATTTCCATCATGATGGAGTTAGGACCTACATCAAGTACGTTGCCACGATACACATCGGCTAATTGGATGATTTGTGGGCGTACAGACACATCTGCTTTCACCTTGATGAGCATCAATTCACGGCGCACCACTTGTTCTGGAGAGAACACTTTCACTTTAATCGCATCCACTAGTTTGTAGATTTGTTTTTGGATTTGATCCAATTGCACTTCGTCTGTTTCCACCGTTAAGGTAATTCGAGCTTGATCCTTTGGAATGGAAATACCCGATGTCATTTGGGTCACGGAATAGCCACGACGATTGAACAAGGATAAGATTCTAGCCCCGATGCCTGGTTTGTTTTTTGTAATCACTAACACTTGGTGCTGTTGTACTTTACTCATTGTCAGGGCCTCCTTTCAATCCCATCATATCTTTGGCTGTGCAACCGGCTGGAATCATTGGGAATACATTTTCTTCTCGTTCTACCACGCAGTTAATCACCACTGGCTCGTCAGA
>CAUUJQ010000203.1:0-2654 GCA_963545445.1 uncultured Veillonella sp.
ATCTAATTACTCCTTCATCGATTCTATTCAGAATGTACTTTATTTCATTACCATTATACCATAGGAAGTGATATACATATATCATAATTTCACAGAGACTACAAAAACAGAGGGCAGTTGCTGCTATGGCATCAACTAACCTCTGTTTTAGTCCTGTTTACATATTTCAATTCTTAGAAGGCAGGGATAATAGAGCCTTTAAATTCTTCTTGAATGAATTTGCGCACTGGCTCAGATTGGTAAATAGACAATAGTTTTTTATATGTTTCGTTATTTACATCTTCTGTGCGAACAGCGATGACATTAGCATATGGAGAGTCTGTGCTTTCCACCACAACAGCATCTTTTTGTGGATTCAAACCAGCTGGGATGGCATAGTTTGTGTTGACTGCTGCTACGTCAACGTCGTTCAAAGAACGAGCGATTTGTGCTGCTTCTAGTTCACGAATTTCAATATTTTTAGGGTTGCTTGTAATGTCTGCTACGGAAGATTTTACATTACCTCCATCTTTCAATGTGATCAACCCTGCTTGTTGTAATAATAACAAGGCACGACCACCATTAGTTGGGTCATTTGGAATCGCTACAGTAGCACCATTTGGTACCTCTTTTAAATCTTTATATTTGTTAGAGTAAATTGCCATCGGCAACAAGATAGTTTTGCCGATAGATTGAATTTTCAAGCCTTTATCTTTTACTGTGTTATCCAAGAACGGTTGATGTTGGAAAGAGTTCACATTCAATTCTTTTTGATCTAAGGCAATGTTAGGTTGGATGTAATCGCTGAATTCAACAACTTCGATGTTTAACCCTTGTTTTGCTGCTTCTTGTTTTACAAATTCCATAACTTTTGCATGAGGCCCTGCTGTCACACCTACTTTGATCGGTGCATCTGCTGCTGGTTTTGCTTCTTCTTTACCGCACCCTGCTAATAGTAGCACTAAGGATGCAATGGCTAATAAGCCGACTAAAATACGTTTCATAGGTTCTCCTTATTTTTTATTCACTTTACGAGATAAGTAGTCACCTGCACTTTGGATGACTTGTACTAAAACAATTAAGATGATGATAGTCGCTAACATCACGTCCCCTTGGAAACGTTGGTATCCGTAACGGATTGCAATATCCCCAAGACCACCACCACCGATAGCACCTGCCATGGCAGAGTAGCTAATTAAGTTAACGATTAGCACTGTAATATTATCGATTAATGTTGGTAATGCTTCTGGCAACAACACTTTCCAAATGATTTGTAATGGTGTAGCACCCATGGATTGTGCTGCCTCGATAACGCCGCCATTCACTTCTTTAATGGCTGTTTCCACTAACCGCGCCAAGAATGGAATAGCCGCCAATGTCAATGGCACGCAAGCTGCGGTCGTACCAATGGATGTGCCCGCCACTAATCGAGTGAAAGGAATGATGGCTACCATCAAAATAATGAACGGAATAGACCGTGTGGCATTGACAATAGCGCCTAGCACTTTATTTACTGCGTCATTTTGCATGATATGTCCACGACTAGTGATAACTAAAATCACGCCCAATGGAACCCCCAATAGAACGGCTACCACTGTGGAAATCACCGTCATTTGTACAGTTTCTAAGAAACCTTGTAACAATAAATTAATGATTTGCTGTGACATAACCGATCACCTCGCTTCCAATTGGTAAATTATGTAAGTAGTCGATGGCCGCTTCCGATTTAGCGCGCTCGCCTTTTAGTTCCACAATCAAATGTCCAAAGCTCATATCTTGAATGTAATCCACACCGCCAAATAAGATGCTTACATCTGTATCAAATTTACGGATAATACTTGCCACCACTGGTTCGTCTGTTACATTTCCTTTAAAAGTCAATCGTACAATCGGATTAGCTCCTTCTACCCAAGTGTCGTTCAATGTCAAGTGAGCCATCGCATCTTCTGGCAAGTCATGACTGATAATAGCAGACACGAACTCTTTCGTTGTCGCTTGTTTTGGCTCTGTGAACACGTCCACTACAGGGCCTTCTTCGATAATCGTACCGCCTTCGATAACCGCTACACGATCACAAATTTCTTTGATAACATTCATTTCATGCGTAATCAATACGATGGTTAAGTTCAATCGACGGTTGATGTCTTTCAACAATGCCAAAATAGATTTTGTTGTTTGTGGGTCAAGCGCTGATGTAGCTTCGTCGCATAACAACACTTTTGGATTGCTAGCCAAAGCACGAGCAATGCCTACCCGTTGTTTTTGTCCACCGGACAATTGGGATGGATAGTTGTCCAACCGGTCTGATAATTTTACGATGTCTAAAATTGGCAAAATACGTTCTCTAATTTCTTCTTTAGACAAGCCTTGCAATTCCAATGGGAATGCTACATTGTCGTACACTGTGCGCGATGAAAGTAAATTAAAATGTTGGAAAATCATTCCGATGTGTTTTCGTTCTTCACGAAGTTCTGCTGTATTCAACTTCGTCAAATCTACACCATCCACAATAACAGAACCTGATGTAGGTCGTTCCAACATATTGATGCAGCGAATTAACGTCGATTTACCAGCCCCAGATTGACCGATAACTCCAAAAATTTCGCCTTCTTGTATAGTCACATTAATTTCTTTCAAGGCTTCCACACGGACAGCACCTTCATAGATTTTTTGAA
>CAUUJQ010000204.1:0-2651 GCA_963545445.1 uncultured Veillonella sp.
ACTCTTTCTGCTGCTAACCGTAATTACACGCTTCGCGGTATGTACAACTATGCTACAGGATTTAATGCCAAAGGATGGGCTATTGCTGCTAGTGTAGCTTATCGCTGGGCTAACCGCGGTTATGTTGAAGGTACTTTTTACAATTCATTATCTTACTACTTTGGTGTTCAAAAGAAATGGAATAATGGGCATTCATTAGCTTTATCAACATGGGGTAACCCGACTGAACGTGCTTCACAAGGGGCAAGTACAGATGAAGTCTATTGGCTCGCCAATAATTACCAATACAATCCCTATTGGGGATACCAAAATGGGCACAAGCGTAATAGCCGAGTGGTAAATGATTATGCCCCATCTGCTATACTAACATGGGACTGGGATATCAATAAGAAGATGAAACTCACAACGAGTCTCTTCACTAAATACTCAATGTACAAGAGTACGAAGCTGAATTATAATAATAGCGATAATCCACAACCAGACTATTGGAAGAACCTTCCAAGTAGTTATTTTGATGTATGGAATGAGGGCGATGTACGCTATCGCACACAGCAAGCATTTGCCGATTGGAAGACTGCTGTTGCATGGTGGGGCAACAAGGAGAATCGTCAGATTCAGTGGGATCGCCTTTATTATGCTAACCAGCAAGCTGCAGCAAATGGACAAGATGCGCTCTATTATCTCCAGGCTAAGCATATTGATAATCTAACAACAACCTTATCATCAACACTTACCAATCATATCGGCAAGAATAAGGTTTTCAACATTGGTCTCGCCCTTGGTCAGAACTTCGCTCATCATTACCAAACAATGGAAGATCTATTAGGTGCAAAAAGTTTCCACAATGTAAATACTTACGCTATTGGGACCTATGCTGCCAATGACCCACGCATACAATACGATCTAAATACTATGGGAACAAAAGGTTTAGGCAATCTTGTATACGAAGGGGATAGGTTCGGCTACGACTATAATATTAACGTTCGCCGTGGTCAACTATGGACAAATTTTTCACAGACGTTCAGTAAGATATACTACATGGTAGCTGGAAAAATAGGCTATGATGACATGTACCGTATTGGACACATGCGCAATGGGATGTTCGCAGACAACTCTGCAGGAAAGAGCAAGCATGCTAATTTCTTATCAGGTGGATTGAAAGCAAGTTCGACCTGGACAATTGGTGGGGGAAATGTTCTCTCTATTGGATTAGGGTATGAGCATCGCGCACCAAACGCAAGCAATGCCTTCGCTTCACCAGAAATGAACAATGACTTTGTACTAAACCTTCACAACGAACGTATCTTCTCAAGCGAACTCAGCTATCAATACTCTGGTAGTTGGCTACATGCTAACCTAAGTGGCTATTACAACCACATGACACATGTAACAGAATGGCAGAACTTCTACTTCGATGATGCAAACTCCTTTACTTATGTCAGCATGACAAACATGAACAAGAACTACTATGGAGTAGAGTTAGGACTTGATTTTAAGATCAATAGCTTCCTTAACTTCAAAGCTTTAGGGACTTGGAGTGAGGCTAAGAACACAAATAATGCAGATGTTATCTATATGAACTCAACAAAGAGTACATATAATAAGGATGTGGTTTACAACAAAGGTATGCACGAGGCAAGTACTCCTCTGAGTGTTTATAGTGGTATTCTGAGCTTCCACAAGGCTGGATGGTTTGTAGATCTTAGTGGAAACTATTACGATCGCATATATCTTTCATATGCACCAAGTCTTCGTTACGGTAACACACTACGTACAATGGGCACGGCACTGGGTGGAATGGATGCTGATGGCAACTATACTCCATATGCACAAAGCGAAGGAAAAGGCGGATTCATGCTTGATGCCTCTATTGGCAAGAGCCTTTATTTGCGCCATGGTAGCCTTTCTATCAACTTAATGATTACCAACTTACTTAATAATCAGAAGATTGTAAGTGGAGGATATGAGCAAAGTCGTAGCAATTATACCGTCAACAGAACTACAGGTACAGCAACAACACGTGCTTATGACTTCTATCGTAACCCTAAGAAATACTACGTCAACGGTATCAATGGTATGTTGAACGTTGCATACAAGTTCTAAAACTAAAGAATAAGAATTGATTATGAAGGAAATTAAATATTTAATGATAACGGCTGTCTGTGTACTTTTTGCTTCATGTATGGGAGACAGTTACGCTGGGATTGACGAAAATGCGCCAGTTCCTTATGGCAATAATGAGTTAACAGAGACCAATGTTATAACGATTGCACAACTGAAAAGCGACTACGCGACATACATTGCTACCGACTATCGTGATGGTCAAAGTTTCGCCAAAGTAACTGATGATGTGAAAATAAAGGCTATCGTGACAAGTTCAGATGCTCAAGGTAATATTTATCAAGAGCTAGCTTTGCAGGATGCAACTGGTGCTATCATCGTGAGTGTAGCACAAGGCGGACTTTATGGTCCATTACCTGTTGGTACTGAAATATTAGTTAGCTTAAAGGATCTTTACGTAGGTAACTATGGGAAACAGGCCCAGATTGGAATGCCGTCAAAGAATGCCACTGGGGCAGATGTTATAGGGCGTATCGGCCGTGCCACATGGGATCAACATTATAAGATATTGTCTACAGGGCATATAGTAG
>CAUUJQ010000205.1:0-2632 GCA_963545445.1 uncultured Veillonella sp.
TGGAAAAGAAACTGATTTTTAATGAACATGGTGACCGTGGTACGCAAAGTATGGTGGGCGGTAATACAACAAATTTACGGGAGTGGAATCGCATCAAGTACGATTGGGCGAATATGTTATATCGCACGATGTTGAACAACTTCTGGATTCCTGAAGAGATTTCTTTGAACGAAGACATCAAGCAATTCCCCTATTTAACGGACAGTGAGCGCCGTGCTTTCGACAAGATTATTTCTTTCTTGAACTTCTTGGACTCCATTCAAAGCGAGAACTTACCAAACTTGAGCCGTTATATTACGGCCTCTGAAGTAGCTTCTTTATTGAACATCCAAGCCTTCCAAGAGGAAATTCACGCGCAATCCTATTCTTACATTTTGGATACGGTAACGAATCCAATTACTCGTGACCGCATTTATGATGAGTGGCGTACGGATGAGCATTTATTGGCTCGTAACCGCTTCATCGCCGATATTTACCAACGCTTTAGCGATGAGCCATCGGAGCACAATTTGATCCGCACGATCATGGCAAACTATATCTTAGAAGGTATCTATTTCTACTCTGGATTTAGCTTCTTCTATACATTGGCTCGCCAAGGTAAAATGACGGCTACTTCCACCATTTTCAAATACATCAATCGTGACGAAGTGACACACTTAGTATTATTCCAAAACATCATTCGTGAACTTCGTGTGGAACGTCCTGAATTGTTCACTCCTGAACTAGAGGCTGAATTAACGCAAATGCTTCGTGAAGGTACAGAAAATGAAATCGCTTGGGGCCAATACATTACAGATGACAAAATCTTGGGCATCAACAATACATTGATTGAGCGCTATATCAAATACTTAGCGAACCAACGTGCTGATTCTATCGGCTTGCAACCATTATATCCTGACATCAAGGAAAATCCTATGGCTTGGATTGAAAGTTTCTCCAATTTAAACAGCACAAAAACTGACTTCTTCGAAGCAAAAGTTACGAATTATACAAAAGCAGCTGCATTTGATTTCGATGATTTAGAATAAGAATGTAAGTAAGATTATATCTATAAAAGCTACACGTAGATACATTCTATCGTGTAGCTTTTTCATTACAAAAAAATGTTGGAACCACTCGGATAGAGTAGTCCCAACATATAGTATAGAGCTATAAAGTTTTCTTAGTTACCTTTCACCAAAGCCCGATGGATCAATCCAATCACGAATCCCACGCCACCGAATACAACCCAGTCCATCCCGATGCCATGCATTGGCACTTGTGTAGCAAAGAATTGTCCTACGCTACCTAAGTCTACGCTCGCCGTTTCTAAGCCAGATACAAGGGCTGTGATAAATGTTGCGCCCACTGTCCATGCATACACGCATTGGCGACCGTTGAACAATGGATGTGCGAAGGCCAACAAAATCAATGCGATGGATAATGGGTACAAGAACATCAACACAGGAATGGCTGCAGTAATGATGGTTTTCAATCCAAACATCCCTACGCCAAAGGAGATTAACACGAATAGCACTGCATAGGCTTTGTAAGATAATCCCCCGAATTGTGTACTAAAGTACTGCGCACAAGAGGTAACGAGTCCGATACTTGTAGTCAAGCATGCCAACAATACGATAACCGCCAAGATCATAGCGCCTAAGTCGCCGAACAATAAACGTGCCGACTCTGCTAATACTGGTGCTCCTGTGTCTAAGATACCTAGCTGTTCTACGCTAGTAGCGCCCAAGCTAGCAATGAAGATGTACACCACACCCAAGCAACCTACGGCGATTAAACCGGCTTTCATCGTCGCTCGTGTAATTTCATCGCGTGTTTGTGCCCCTGAAAGTGTAACAAATTCGATGACCAAGATACCAAATACGAAGGATGCTAAGGCATCTAATGTGTTATATCCATCTAAGAACCCTTGTAAAAAGGCTGTTCCGCTAGTCACGTACGCCTCTGTTGGTGTGCCGTAGCTACCTAATGGAGTAATCAAGGATTTAATGATCAATACCACGATGGTCAATAGCAAGGCCGGTGTTAAAATTTTACCAATGCGATTCACCAATTTTTGTGGATTAATGGAGAGCCACAATGTGACTACGAAGAATACTACAAGGAACAGGGAAAGTGCTGTATCTGAGGCAGCTCCGCCCAAGAATGGTTTCACCGCAATTTCATAGGATACTGTGCCCGTACGAGGAATGGCAAAGGCAGGGCCAATGGATAAATATAATGCCAATGTAAATAAGACCCCAAATACTGGATGCACACGGCTTGCTAAACTTTGTACGTTACGGCTGCCGGAGTACCCCATGGCCATAACCCCTAATAATGGTAAGCCTCCACCGGTGACGATAAATCCTAAGATAGCCCACCACACATTAGTACCTGCGTGTTGACCTAACGTAGCAGGAAAGATTAAGTTACCTGCCCCAAAGAATAAAGCGAACAGCATCAGGCCGATAGCAATATAGGCTCGACCCGACAGTTGAGTATGATCTGACATAATATCTCCTTTCAAATACATCCCATAATAACAAATATACACTGTATATAAACATTTTTTGTGCTTTAGCCTTTATTATAGCTAAAAATACAATTATGTATTACTTAGTTTTTTATAGGCATTTATTATTTAATAATA
>CAUUJQ010000206.1:0-2604 GCA_963545445.1 uncultured Veillonella sp.
AAAATTGTATTGTAGAAGGCGTGATTTCAAATCTAAAGCGCCATTCTACGGGCCATTACTATTTCTCCCTTATCGATGATACGGGATCGATCGATATGGCTATGTGGAAAAGTAAAGTCCAACAAAGAGGGCTCACAAACTCCCTTGAAAATGGCCTATTAGTACAAGTTCGAGGAAATATTAGCTTTTACGAGAAAACGGGACGACTCAGTTTTATTTGCGAAGATATTAAAATCGGCACTAAAAGTGATTACCAAATCGCCTTTGAAAAACTAAAACAAGAGTTATTGGTAAAAGGTTATTTTGACGAGAAATATAAAAAGCCATTACCGCCCTTACCAAACTGTATTGGTGTGGTAACCTCCGCCTCCGGCGCCGTTATCCACGATATATTACATGTTGCATCTAAACGCAATCCATTAGTAACCTTCAAGGTGTTCAACGTACCGGTACAAGGAAATACTTGTGGACCAGTTATCGCTAAAGGGGTTGCCCTGGCAGATGCGGACCCAGACGTAGATTTAATTATCGTTGGTCGTGGCGGTGGATCTATGGAAGACTTATGGTGCTTTAATGATAAAACACTAGTGGAGGCAATCTTTGCTTGTCAAACGCCTGTCGTATCGGCTGTGGGTCATGAAGTAGACTATACACTTTGCGATTTCGTTGCCGATGTTCGAGGCGCCACACCTAGTCATGCGGCAGAACTTTCCATCTATCCATTAAGTGAATTAGAAGATGAATTACAACAAAAGTTGGCATTCCTTCATGACACCGTACGCTATCGTATACAACAGGAACAACAAAAGATATATGCTATTTCCAATCGGAAACTTGTGATGCCAGCTATGACATTAGTGCATCAGCAAAAATCTACATTGCAGCGATTTGAACATACCTTACATGGATTTGTACGCATACAATTGCAAGATGCAGAACGGAAATTAGCAATTTTGGGAACGCAGCTAGAAAATAAAAATCCTTTATCTAAAGTGATCAAAGGATTTGCGAAAGTAGATGTTAATGACAAGCCATTGCAAACCATTGATCACGTTAAGGTGGGCGACAAAGTGGAGATTCATATACAAGATGGATCCATCAGCGCTATTGTACAGGAGGTAACACATCGTGACTAATTCAATTAAAAATTACGAAAAAAAATATACAGCACTAGAAGAAATCGTGAAACTATTAGATGATGAAAACGCATCTATGCATGAATTATTGGAAACTTATAAAAAAGGATTAACCTTAGTGAAAGAATGTGCAGATATCCTACAACAAGTAGAAGATGAAGTACAACAAATTATTGAAACCGTTCAAGTCGACACAAAATAGAAAATAAAGTATCGATTTTTAGGTATAATTATGATAGAATATTTATACAAAATCTATTAACTTTCAAAGACATGAGGTTACTATGTTAAAAGAATACTTAACAGAGAGTAAAAAAGAGATTGAAGCCTATTTAACTCAGGTTTTAATATCTCCTAATGAGGAATACAGTCGTTTATATGAGAGTATGAATTACAGCTTGCTCATGGGAGGAAAACGGATTCGCCCTATCATTACCAAGGCGGTGATTGAGGCCCTAGGCGGATCTTGGGAAGCTCATAAGGACGTAATTTGTGCCATTGAACTGATCCATACATATTCATTAATCCATGATGATTTACCGGCTATGGACAATGATGATTATCGTCGTGGTAAACCTACCAACCATCGTGTCTATGGCGATGGCATGGCAGTTCTTGCTGGTGATGGCTTATTGACCTATGCCTTTGAACTAGTGAGCAAAAATACGAGCCTTCAACCTGAACAAATTGTGGCCATTATTCAATCCTTAGCAAAGGGTGCTGGCCCAAGTGGTATGGTAGGTGGTCAATCCTTTGATTTAGAATCAGAAGGAAAAGAATTACCCCTTGAAGAATTAGTAGTCCTTCATAAAGGTAAAACTGGTGCTTTATTTACAACAGCCGTTGAAATCGGACTAATCATTATGAATGCACCAGCTGATCTACGTGCATCCTATCTGTCCTATGCTGATTATTTAGGATTATTATTCCAAATCACAGATGATATTTTAGATGTAGTAGGCACACAAGAAGAGCTTGGTAAAACACCAGGTAGCGATGAACGCCAACACAAAGCAACCTATGTGTCTATCTTGGGACTAGAGGAAGCAAAAGCCCGTGCTCAAGAAGTGGCTGATCTTGCTTTACAAGCACTACAAACTTCTAACCGCACGTCACCTGTTCTAGAAGGATTGATTACGTATTTAATGGAACGTACTCAATAGGAGTCATCGATGAGTCAAAAAGAACGCCTAGATATACTGTTAGTACAACGAGGTATATTTGAAAGCCGAGAAAAAGCTAAGGCTGCGATCATGGCAGGCTTAATTTTCTCTGGAACCCAGCGATTAGATAAAGCTGGTACAAAAGTAGATGTGACAACGCACCTAGAAGTAAAAGGAAATACATTACCTTACGTCAGTCGTGGGGGCTTAAAGCTAGAAAAAGCTTTGGAACTATATCCCATTGACCTACAAGAGGCGGTCATGGTAGATATTGGTGCCTCTCCTGGAGGGTTTACAGATTGTGC
>CAUUJQ010000207.1:0-2584 GCA_963545445.1 uncultured Veillonella sp.
GGCCGGTATTATGTGTATGAAGAGCGTTTAGAGTCAACTAATAGTATCGCCAAAGCACTGGCTATGGATGGTGTACCAGAAGGGACTGTGGTATGTGCTGAGGAGCAATCATCAGGACGAGGTCGTTTGTCTAGAGGATGGTATTCACCATACGGAAAAGGTCTTTGGTTTAGTTTGGTATTGCGCCCTAAATTTTTGCCGATGGAAGCCTCTAAATGTACTCTCATGGCAGGTGTGGCGCTAGTGAAAGCCTTTCATCAGTTGGGACTTTCAGAGGCGGGCATCAAATGGCCTAATGATATCTTGGTGGGATCTCGTAAATTGGTGGGCATTTTAACAGAAATGAACGGCACCATGGAAGAGATTAACTACATTGTATTGGGCATTGGCATTAACACACACACCACTATTGAAGAAGTGAGTGAAGATTTGAAAGATAAGGTCATGTCCTTTGCCATAGCGGGTATCGACGTGGACCGCAAAGAGGCCTTTGCCGTCATTTTAAAAGCTTTGGAAGACCAATATGAAAAAGTATGCCAAGAAGGATTTGATTCTACTTTAGAAGAGTGGAAACAATACAGCGTTACTTTGTACAAAGAGGTTCTCGTGAAGGCGCCGGATAAGGAATATATAGGGTATGCGAAAGATTTAGATAGAGATGGAAATCTGATTGTGCAGTTAGAGGATGGACGTGAGGAACGGATCATTGCAGGAGATGTATCGATACGCTCCAGCGGAGGAGGATATTAAGATGTTATTAGTGGTAGATGTAGGGAATACGAACATCGTACTAGGCGTGTATAAGGACAAAGAAATTATGGCCCATTGGCGCATTTCTACAGACCGTGGGAGAACCACAGATGAATACGGCATGCTGCTTAGTAACTTGTTCTTGCATGATCCAAAGGTGAACAAGGAAGATGTAGAAGCAGTCATCATTTCATCAGTTGTGCCACCTTTGAATCCTACGTTGGAACGCGTATGTTTGCGATACTTTCACAAGAAACCATTATTTGTAGGACCTGGTATTAAAACGGGGATTTCTATTAAATATGAAAACCCTCGTGAGCTAGGCGCCGATTTAATTGTGGATGCCGTGGCAGCCTATGATAAATATGGTGGTAATTTGATCATCATCGATTTCGGGACGGCGACGACCTATTCTGCTGTATTAGATGGTGGTATCTATCTGGGGGGCGCCATTTCTCCGGGAATTGGCATTTCTGCAGAGGCCCTATTTGGTCGCACTGCGAAATTACCTCGTATTGAAATTAAAAATCCTGGCCCTGTGATTGGCAGAAATACAGTAGGGGCCATGCAGGCAGGTGTATTATTCGGGTATGTAGGACAAGTGGAAGGCATTGTGGCACGCATGAAAAAAGAGATGCCAGAAGGCACAAAGGTGGTAGCAACCGGTGGGTTAGCGCCACTCATTAATGCAGAGACAGATGTGATCGACCACATTGATCCAATGATGACATTAGAAGGATTACGACTTATTTATGAAAGAAATCAATAATCAATCCTGGCACATAGGACATGTCACTATTCCTGGCCGCATTGGGTTAGCGCCCATGGCGGGATTTAGCGATGTGTCCTATCGCTTATTGGCCAAAGAAATGGGGGCGTCCTTCGTCTGTACAGAAATGGTCAGTGCCATGGGAATTAAATACAATAATGAACACACAAAAGAATTGCTCTATATGGAAGAGGTAGAGCAACCAGTATCTATGCAAATTTTCGGATCCGATCCGCAAGCCATTGCCATCGGAGCTAAGGTGGTGGAAGCTGCAGGCGCTCCTATCGTAGATATCAACATGGGTTGTCCTGTGAAAAAAGTAGTCTCCTCCGGTGATGGATCGGCATTGATGAAAACGCCAGACTTAGCTATGAAAGTGGCAGAAGCGGCCGTACAGGCGGTACAGATTCCAGTGACTGTTAAATTGCGATTAGGTTGGGATGATACGTCCATCAATGTGGTGGATATGGCACGGCGCATGGAGTCCGTAGGCGTTGCTGCGGTGGCCGTGCATGGTCGCACTCGTGAACAGATGTATAGTGGCAAGGCCAACTGGGATTACATTAAAGAGGTGAAGTCAGTGTTACAGATTCCTGTCATCGGGAATGGTGATGTAAACTCCCCAGAAAGTGCGAAAGCTATGCTAGAATACACTGGTTGTGATGCTATCTTGGTAGGGCGCGCAGCACAAGGGAATCCGTGGTTATTCCGGCAGATTAAAGGGTATTTAGCAACGGGTCGGTATAATCAGAATCCGACCGGCTCAGAGCGTATTGCGATGTTACTCCGTCATTACGATTTGTTGTGCCACTATAAAGGGGTGGACCTAGCGACTCGTGAAATTCGAACCCACGCTAGTTTTTATATCAAAGGCTTGCCAGATGCGGCAAGATGGAGAAATGCTCTCAATGTAGCCATGGGTCGTGAATCATTTATCAAGGTTGTGAATGACTATAAAACCTACTTGGAAAGCCATCCTAGGCATACAATGTAAGATGTTTTGTGTATTCTGAGGGGTCATGAAATCTTATTATATTGAGAATAAAGAAGCTTCATAAGGCTAAA
>CAUUJQ010000208.1:0-2564 GCA_963545445.1 uncultured Veillonella sp.
GTTGTCAAAATTAAGCCAGGTATGAGTATAGTTGCTGAGAAGGTATAAGCGAGTATGGAGAAATATAAGGTTAGGTGATATACTAGTATCATCATTATGAATAGGAGGTCCTATATGGGATTTATAAAATACAAAGTAGGAGATGTGGTGCAAATGAAGAAGCCCCATCCTTGTGGCAGTCAAAACTGGGAGATTAAACGGACCGGTGTTGACTTTGTTACAATCTGCGAAGGATGTGGGCATCAGGTGATGATACCGCGCCCTAAATTTGAAAAGAGCGTGAAAAAGATCGTATCTAGAAAAGAAACTACAGAAGAATGACCAGAGAAGACTTGGTCTGTGTTTGTTATGGTAGGAGGGGATAGGGATGGTTGATATGACGAAGTATGCCGCTAAGGGCGGTTGTGCTTGTAAGATTGGTCCTCACATATTAGCAGATGTGTTGCAACAGATGCAGATGCCAACCCATCTAGCGGTGCTCACCGATGCATCCGGTATGGAAGATGCGGGGGTATATCAAATTAATGAAAGCCAAGCCCTTGTACAGACTGTGGATTTTTTTACCCCACCTGTAGCAGATCCACGACTTTTTGGGCGTATAGCGGCTTGTAATAGCTTGAGCGACGTGTATGCTATGGGGGGGACACCGATTTCTGCCCTCAATATTGTGGGCTTTCCCGTATCTCTCGTGAAAGAAGGCGTCCTCCGTGAAGTCCTAGACGGTGCTAATGAGGTGCTCCTAGAAACGGGGGTGGCCCTTCTTGGGGGACACAGTATTGAAAATGAAGTGCCCATGTTTGGCATGGCTGTGACGGGGCTTATAGATCCTCGGCAGGTTTGGACAAATTGTCAGGCCCAAGTCGGTGATGTGTTGATACTTTCAAAAGCAATTGGTACTGGTATCATGAATACGGCAGCCAAAGGCGGTGTATTTCCTAAGGGTGTACAGGAAGCAATCGCGAGTATGAGCACTAGTAATCGTACAGCCCGTGATGTGGCGATACAATTCCCGATACATAGCTGTACAGATATTACGGGGTTCAGTTTGGCTGGCCACGTGTGTGAAATGGCGAAAGCTAGTGATGTGTCGATGTCCATTGATACAGAGAGGATACCTCTATTGGCAGAGGTCCTTGAGGCGGCGAGGATGGGATTAGTACCAGCGACTACCTATGGGAATCGCAAGGCTCTCTGTGATCAAGTAGAATTTGATGACTCCTTAGATCCGGTGTGGAGTGATATTTGTTTTGATCCACAAACATCGGGTGGATTGTTATTTACTTGTACTGAAAGTGACGGTGAGCAGTTACTTTCACAGTTACAAGGAGCAGGTTTACAAGCGGCACAGATTGGCTGCGTGATACAAAAAGGAAGGAAACAAGTGTATGTTAGATAAAGAAATTACATTAGATATGCGTGGTAAGGCGTGCCCAGAACCAGTGATTGAAGCGAAGCAAGCGATGGATTCCAATGCGAATGTGTATGTGAAAGTCATCGTAGATAATGATGTGAGCCGTGATAATCTTGTGAAATTAGGGGAATACCGAGGGTATGAGAACCATGTGTTAGAACAAGAAGGGAACTATATCGTAGTCTTGATTCCGCCAACATCAGTGAAAGAAGAAATGGCTGCAGTGAGTGCTGTGAACATCCAAACGTCGAATGATCTAGAGGACCTAGATTTAGAAGATATTTTTGAAAATGAGTTTGCAGCGCCTCTAGGAAAAGTGGTGACAAATACGACGATTGCCGGCGGAGAAGCGCCATTTTATATGACGAATGGTACGGGCAGTTTGGAACGGAGCATTGCGGCCTATGAAAAAACAAAAGCCGAAAAGGCTGCTATGGGCGCACCGATTAGCCAAGATATAGTGCCACCTGCATTGATGGGAACGGTAGCACCTGGAGTGCCAACACCTGCTATGGGTGGCAAAGTGCTGTTATTCACAAAAGATTATTTAGGAGAAGGCAGCGAAGAACTAGGTCGCAATTTGATGAAAACATTCATCTATGTGTTGACACAAACGGATGTGAAACCGAAGGCTATTTACTGTATCAACAGCGCTGTGAACATGCTTGTAGAAGGGTCTGATCACATCGATAATTTCAAGGCACTAGAAGCAGCAGGTGTAAGCATTGGCGGTTGCGGTATTTGTTTAGACTTTTATGGCGTGAAAGACAAGATACAAGTAGGGACGATTACAAATCTCTATGCCATTACGGAATGTATGATGCAAGAACCATTTGTTACATTGTAACTAGATGCGTGGTGACATTCGCAGATATAATAGGTGAGATTGGATGAGGGGGGCGAGGACGATGAATGCTTTTGAAATAGATAGTGAGAAAACTGATGTATATAGAGATAAGGGTTTACAAAAAGTTCTTATACTATTTAGCTCTTACTATTTTGCAGATAAAGCAGACAAAATGTTGGGGCAGTATAAAGTACCTCATCAGTTGATGCCGGTGCCACCAGAGCTATCCAGCGCTTGTGGTCTCTCTATTGGTGTAGCAGAATCGTACATGGAAGATGTGCTTAGACTATTTGAGGAACATAAAAT
>CAUUJQ010000209.1:0-2551 GCA_963545445.1 uncultured Veillonella sp.
TGGACAAATTAAAGTATTGTTAGCAGAAGAAGCCATTACACGTAATGGTGTGATAGTCACAGAGAAACGGAAAAAAATCTATCCTAATGATGTCGTCATCGTAGGCGATGAAGTATCTATCACTGTGGTGAAGGAGGGTTAATTGTGTATATGACAAAATTGGAACTCATACACGTTCGCAATCATAGTCATAAACAGATTACTTTCACACCGAATATCATTGTCATACACGGTCCCAATGGGAAAGGAAAAACGAATATACTAGAATCTGCCTACATTGCTACTATGGGGCATAGTCATCGCACATCGGATTTGAAAGATGTGATTCACTGGAATGAAGACGAGGCCAGTATCATTGTTCATTTTATGAAAGCCGAAACACCTCATACATTGCAGATTAAATGGGCGCGACAAGGAAAAAAAATCATTCGCTTACACGATAATCCTTTGTCTCAAAAAGAATTAGTAGGTACCTTGAATACAGTGATTTTTTCTCCTGAAGATTTAGAGTTAATCAAAGGGACACCATCGTTGCGTAGACGATTCTTAAATATGGAAATCAGTCAAACTAGTCCGCAATATTATAATCAATTGACTATGTACCAACGGGCTGTACAACAGAGAAATCGTGTATTAAAGGAGTACAGTCACAAGGCTCATGCACCTGTTCAAGATTGGGATGAACAGATTGCCAGCTTAGGGGCTCAAATTATTCAAAAGCGATTGGAAAGTTTAAAAAAGTTAAATCAATTGATGGATTTAATGAATCGGAAACTGACCAATGGAAAGGAAGATTTACGACTCCAATATACACAGCCTTATAGTGAAGACAAAGTACTAGTTACGAAAGAGTCCTTACTGGAAGCATTACAACGTCATTTAGAAGAAGATAGACGGCGGTATCAAACCTCTGTGGGACCTCATCGTGATGATATTATTTTTTATTCAGGACCTATGGACTTAAAAAGATTTGGATCTCAGGGACAACAGCGTACGGCGATTTTATCTGTAAAATTAAGTGAATTGGAATACATTAAATCAGAAGTAGGAGAATATCCTATACTTCTTTTGGATGATGTGCTGAGTGAATTGGATCAGGAACGACGTCAGAATTTATTGAAATTTATTCATAAACGTGTGCAGACGATTATCACCACCACTGATAGAGAAGAAACAGCAGGTCTAGATAAGGTGCAATATATAGACCTCGGTGAGGAGGTTCTATGATAGAGAGTGATAGTAAGGAACTGATAGGTGGACACACACTGTTAGAGGGGATGTTACGAGAACTGGGCATCTATGATACATATCAGATCATGAAATTATGTCATGACTGGGAAATGGTAGCAGGTCCCATCGTAGCGCAACATGCTAAGATTGTAGAAATCACTCCTCCCACATTGGTCCTAGAAATTGGTCATACTGTATGGATGCAAGAAATGGTAATGCGCACGCCTCAATTATTAGAGGCATTACAGGACTATTATGGGAAACCGATTATAGAAGATATCAAAGTCCAATTGCCTCGCAAATCGTTAGGAGAGAAACCGGTAAGGGCCGATGTTTTGGATATGACTCCTGTGAAAGAAGAACGCATCGACTTTCACAAGATACCAGTATCTGAAGAAGAGGTAGAAAAGATTCGGACATCTGTCAGTTGCATTCATAATGAAGAACTGCGCAGGATGGTGTTTAACATGCGCATACAACAAGTAAAAAAGGATACCCTGCTGTTGGCATCGAATTACCATCGGTGTCCTAGTTGTGGTGGTTGGCAAGAGACAGCAGAAATATGTGTCCAATGTGAATATAAACGATATCGAGCGATTATAAAGACAATCAAGGGCATCTTGCGAAAGTATCCGCATTATAAATATGACCAGGTGAAATCGATGGCACCTTGGTGCACCTATGAATGGTTTCGTGTGGCAAAGCGGGAAAGTATTCAATTCTATTTAACTCGCTTATTTCAAGGTTCGAAAGATGCCAATGATATGTATTGGGCTACCATGTTAATTACTTCGAAATCACAGGATGAATTAACCTTAGAACAAGTGGTGAATATTACGAACAAATATCGTTGGACCGAAGAAGATAAAATGCAAGTGAAATAAATTCCTAGTCTTTCATTAATGTACTAAAGTATTGTATAATAGAATGTATTACATAGAATATAGTGACCAGTATAGGATGTCAGTATATATAAGTAGGAGGATGTCAGATGGCAGAACAAACAAATTATGATGCCGGTAATATACAGGTCCTCGAAGGCTTAGAAGCCGTTCGTATGCGACCTGGTATGTATATTGGTAGTACATCTGCCCGTGGATTACATCACTTAGTGTATGAAGTAGTAGATAATAGTGTGGATGAGGCCCTAGCGGGGTATGCGACGCATATTGAAGTGACCATTTGTGAAGATAATAGTATTGAAGTTATCGATGATGGTCGTGGTATCCCAACAGGGATGCATGAAACAGGTATGCCTGCAGTAGAACTAGTATTATCAAAACTTCACGCAGGTGGTAAATTTGGCGGTGGTGGATACAAA
>CAUUJQ010000210.1:0-2540 GCA_963545445.1 uncultured Veillonella sp.
AACAAGTTGATCGTAGGTGGCTAATTCCCTTGCTTTTTCTTGTGTAAACGGTGTCCCTGTAGGCCCCATAAACACAACATGACCTTTATGATTTGCCTTTGTACGACGATGTTCTTCTATAGTCATCTGCAACACATGTTCTACAGCTTCAAAGAGAGGAGGTGCTTTCATGAGCATGCCTGCGCCACCTCCATAAGGAGTATCGTCCACTTGACCATGCTTACTATGAGAAAATTCCCTTGGGTTTGTCACTTTCATCTCCAATCGATTCGCCAGCAAGGCACGTTTGATAATGGAATGTGTGAAAAAGGCATCAAAAAACTCTGGGAACAACGATATAATATCTATTTTCATGGCTATGCACCTCCTTTCTTACACGTCAATTATGCTGTTTGTCACCGTCATGTGAGACAATAGTTGATCTGTTTCATCAAAGATATTGATAGTCCACACATGGTTGCGACCACCTTTGTGTAACAATTGGCCGCGCGCTACTACATAGCCATCACATCGTTTCGATTTCACATGATTAGCCGTCACCGATTGACCTACCGCTACTCGTTGTTTGATAGGTTCTGAACCTGTGCCACTTTCACTAGGCGCCGTCATTTCTTGCGCCAATATCGCATTGGATGCCATACCTGCCAATGCTTCTCCATAAGCCAAATACACCCCACCGTTGACGAATCCGAACGGTTGCGCATGAAATGGTGAAAGTCTCATAGTACTTTGAAAGGCTTGCCCCGCACAGTGGAATGTCTCTATCTGTAATTGTTCTAATAAAGAGGCTGTTGTTTCTTTCATACTATGTCCTTTCCATATACTGATATATAGTACACATATTTTAGTTTAGGATACTACAAAATGGCGTTATATAAGAATCTCCTGTATAAGGGTTTGTCGCAATATTTTCCCCATACTATTTTTCGGCAATGCATCATAATATACAATGCGCTTCGGCACTTTATACTTCGCTAACCGACTGAGCAAAAATTGTGATATATCTTCTTCGGAACGATGTGTGACCACACACAATACAGGCACCTGTCCCCATTTAGGATCCGATACAGGAATGACTGCACATTCCAGAATACCATCCATTCCGTATAGGACATCCTCGATTTCCTTAGGATATATATTCTCGCCCCCAGAAATGATGATATCCTTTCTGCGGTTCAACAGATATAAAAATCCATCGTCATCTACGTAACCAATATCATCTGTATTGAAAGCGCCGTGAATCGGCTCTTTAGTAAGGTATCCTTTCATCAACATCGGTGATGAAAGCCACACTTCACCTACCCCTTCTTCATCGGGATTGCGAATTTCAATGGTAACACCTTCCAAAGGATATCCTACAGAGGCTAATTTATTTGGACACTCCCGAATACTGAAGGTCGTACTTTGCGCAAAAGTTTCTGACATGCCGTAGGTCTTATAGACTGGTAAATCTCGTTGTACGCACTCTTGTAATAGTGGCATAGGAATGAACTCGCCACCTAATAAGATAGCCCGTAAAGTGGGTGCTTGTATGCGCTCTACTATGCGTTGTAACACAGTGGGCACCAAAGATACTATGGTAACATCTTCTGTGTCTAATGCCTCTAGTACGACTTGTTCCGAGAACTTTTCCCGAATCGTCGCTCCTGTACCATTATACAAGGTACGTAAAATAATAGATAAGCCACTCACATGGAACATAGGAAGCACCACAAGCCAATTGTCATCTTCCTCCACGCCAAGCACTTTAGCGGAGGCTCTCACATGAGCCTCAATCTGTGACCAGCGCACAGGGACCGATTTGAATTTACCTGTTGTGGCACTGGTATTGATAATGCAAAATACTGTTTCATCAGATGGATTCCAAATTAGATTTGTATCACAATCTACAGGATCTTCAACATCACCTAGATGGCAACACCTATTTGTAAAGGAGTCCTCGCTAGGATTTTCTTCATTACTTGTTGTGATAGATGCACGATATACACTATTAATACAATCGCCTTTGAAATCTCCGTCAATATGTATAGGAGAACTATCCTTGAAATCAGTATCTATGCATGTAGAAAAACACAAATACCGTCGGTCTTCTCCAGTAAGTCCACATGTAGAAAAGCACAAGTACTGTCGGTCCGATCGACTATGGCTACACGCAGAAGTAGAAACATCTATGTTCTCTATGTCATAGATTCCCTTTTGTGTTCGCAAGACCTGCGCCATTTTTTCCGACACTAACAAGGTCCTAACTCCAGTACTTTCCATTTGCTCTGTCACTTCTCGTTCGGTCAGATTCGTATTCAGCAATACCGTCTCTATGCCCAATGCAGAGAGAGCAAATAGGTGTATCGCCATGGATACAGAGTTTTCTGCCCATAAAGCAATACGACTCTCCCCTCGAAGATGAGGGGCGAGTCGTTTTGCTGTAGCTATTGTTAGATCTAACACCTCATCATAGGTAAGCTCATTTAAAAACAGCTTATCTCTATGGATTTGTGGGCGGTCCTATAACCACATCATAACCTAAGCCAATAAGGGGCGTT
>CAUUJQ010000211.1:0-2536 GCA_963545445.1 uncultured Veillonella sp.
TACCGTATGCACGAGAAAGCAACGGAAGAAATGAAAATAGCCGGTGTGTGGGAGTTATATAGAGATATTGAATTGCCATTATTACGCACTCTATGTGTACTAGAAAAAAATGGTATTTACATGGATGTGGATCAATTGCATACTACATTAGACCGTTTTAAAGTAGAGGTTTCTGAGTTACAAGAAAAAATTTATGCCTTAGCAGGGGAAACTTTCAATATTAACTCACCGAAACAATTGGGTGTCATTTTATTTGAAAAGTTGCAATTACCAGTTATCAAGAAAACGAAAACTGGCTACTCTACCGATGCAGAAGTATTAGATATGCTTAGAAATGATCATGAAATTGTAGCGCAAATCTTGGCATATCGTTCCGTTGTGAAATTAGTATCCACCTACTTAGAGGGGTTTGAAGGACTGATTAATCCACATACCAATCGAATCCATACTACTTTCAACCAAATGGTAACTGCCACAGGTCGCTTGAGTAGTTCTGACCCAAATTTACAGAATATCCCAGTGCGCAGTGAAAAAGGTCGTGAGATCCGTGCTTTGTTCAAGCCGAATGATGGTTTTGATATGTTTGTAAGCGCCGATTATTCACAAATTGAATTGCGTATATTGGCGCATTTATCAGAGGATCCAGCCTTAATTCAGGCGTTCCAGAACGGCGAAGACATTCACCGCTTTACAGCGGCAGAAGTGTTGGGAAAATCCTTGGAAGAGGTCACTCCTCTGGAGCGGTCCCATGCGAAAGCTATTAACTTTGGGATTATTTACGGCATCAGTGATTTCGGTTTATCCCGTGATTTAGGAATTACGAGAGCAGATGCAAAAGAATATATCGATTTGTATTTCAGTCGCTATCCACAAATTAAGGCCTATATGGACCGCATGGTTCAGGAGGCTCATGAAAGTGGTTCTGTGCGTACTATGTTTGGCCGTGTTCGTCCATTGCCAGATATTAACAGCCGTAACTTTAACCGTAGATCCTTTGCAGAGCGCACAGCGATGAATACGCCGATTCAAGGAACGGCAGCAGACATTATTAAATTAGCTATGAACCAAGTAGAACAAGCTCTAGAGGATGAACAATTACAATCTAGAATTTTATTGCAGGTTCATGACGAACTTGTGTTGGAAGTGGTCAAGGATGAACAAGCACGAGTAGAAACCTTGTTGCGTCAGTGCATGGAACAAGTCGTATCCTTGCGGGTTCCGTTGCAAGTAGATGTGCATAGTGCTACAAACTGGGCTGATGTGAAATAGAAGTAGTTCTATGTATAAACAGAAGTTTTCGTATAATTAGAATCAAGTGGGGGTATACATATGTATAAAATCGGACTTACAGGAGGGATTGCCTCTGGTAAAAGTACAGTATTACGATGGTTACAGAAACAAGACGTTCCCTATATTGATGCAGATGTAGTGGCTAGAGAAGTCGTAGAGCCGGGGACCCCAGGATTACAGGGACTGGTGGATGCCTTTGGGCCTTATACGGTGCTAGCAGATGGTACATTAGATCGCGCCTATGTGGGAAGCGTAGTCTTCTCGGATCCCGAGGCATTAGACCGGATCAACGCCATTTTGCAACCACATATTAGGGGGCGCATTCAAGCATTGACGGATCAGTGGGAAGCACGAGGTGAGCGGGCTATCATCTATGATATTCCATTGCTATTCGAAACAGATTGGCACAGAAAAATGGATGAAATATGGCTTGTCTATGTTAATCCTGCTACGCAGTTAGAACGGCTGATGAAGCGCAATGGATATTCTGAACAAGAAGCCTTAGATAGAATTCATAGCCAAATGAGTTTAGATGAAAAGCGTGCGTTGAGCACAGTAGTTATTGATAATTCGGGAACTATGAAACAATTAGAAAAACAATTACGTAAATTGTGGAAAACAGCGAAAGTCCACTTTCACAAGGAGGAGCTATGAGGGTATCCACAGCATTTGCGTGGCTTGTCGTAGTCCTAACGGCCTATTATGTGCAATATGGAGAGCCTTATTTAGCGAGGCAATATGCATATCCGTTAGTCTATGAAAGCGCAGTCATGAAACATGCATCTACCTACCATGTGCGCCCATCATTGGTGGCTGCCGTTATTTATACGGAAAGTAAGTTTGATACCAATGCAAAATCGCTGCCTGGCGCTATAGGCTTAATGCAGTTGATGCCTGACACAGCCCATTGGATAGGAGAACAATTAAACCAACCCAGCATGTCAGACCAAGATATCAAGGAACCAAATACTAATATCCAATTGGGCACTTGGTATCTATCGCATTTGTTAGAGGAGTTTAAAGGCAATGAAATCTTGGCGTTGGCAGCATACAATGCAGGGCGTGGTCATGTGGAGGAATGGATGCAAACCTATGGTTGGGATGATCATTTCGACGACATAGGAAAGATTCCATTTCCAGAAACTAGAGATTATGTGCGCCGTGTCATGGCTCATGAAGCGCAGTATCAATCATTATATAGTCAATTACGATAAGGAAGGGACCAATGGAATCAATCATACAAGAA
>CAUUJQ010000212.1:0-2508 GCA_963545445.1 uncultured Veillonella sp.
TACACTTCCCTGTCTGTATCGTGATATTGATTCACCCAATATTCTTTTATTATTTCAACATTTTGATACACTTCTTGATCTGTATCAAAATATTGATTAATCCGTGATTTATCCATATTTCTTACTTCTTTCACAAAAATAATGCTCTAAAATCGCCCTTGAAACGTTTATAGAACTACACTACTCTCAACCTCTATGTTTACATTATATCATATTATTATAGCTTGGGGCGTTTACAGAACTACACTCGTTCAAATACGAATTTATTTTCATCGCCCTTAGGGCACCCGCTGTGGGTACTTAACTCAGTTCATCAGGAATTGAGTTTTTTTATATTCAAAATCTGAAAATACGCACAAAAAAGAGGAACGTTGACGACTCTCAATCAACGTTCCTCTTTATATTTCATATATTTCTATCGACCTTTCACCCACCGCTGGTATCCTTTCCACAATAGGAAATAGATGACCGACGCAATGAGGATGACAATTGTTAAGCGACCTAAGTTGTCTCGTAATAGCACTGCATCATGACCGACGATGACTTCTAGTGCTGTGGATGGCAATTTACCGATTAAGTTGGCGATAATATAATCCCGTAATGAGATTTGGCTAATAGCCCCCAATGCAGTAATGATACCGCTTGGAAAGTATGGAATAGCACGGGCAAAGAGCATAACGGTCAAACCGTTTTTACCGCTAAAGTCATCGACTTTCAGTAAAAACTCGCTCTTCTCTATGACCTTATGCGCCGTATCTCGTAAGATGTAGCGCATAATCATAAAGCTCAGTACAACGCCCACCGTTTCTGCTAGCCAAGAGATAATAATCCCCGGTACCACACCAAATAGCAATCCATTGGCTGTGGAAAAGAAGATGGATGGTAAAAATCCCAACGCATTGATGAGCACATCTAGAACAAAGCTAATCACCATCGCCCACGGGCCATAGGATTGCAAGACCTCTGCCATGCGTTGTACATCGCCGGAAAGTGCCAATTCCCACATGTCATCATAGAAACCTGGGACGAGGACGTACACTAACACACCTAGTGCGACCAGTCCACTCAACAACCCTAGTTGTATATACCGTTCCTTTTTCTTGTCGTTCATTCCCATACCTTCTTTTCTATTCGTTACTTAACCTCTGCCGTCTAATACTAATTTATCGTGAATCGCACGTACCGCAGTTTTAATATGTTCTTCCCCAACGAGGCAAGAAATACTGATTTCAGAAGTGCTGATAATCTCGATATTTACACCTTCATCGGATAAGATACCAAACATTTTCGCTGCCACACCTGGTTGTCCAAGCATGCCTGCACCAATGATGGATACTTTCGCCATATTTTCATTGATCACACACTCTTCGATAGACATGGATTTACCAAGGTCCTCAAGGACTTGTTTCGCCAAGTTCACATCATCACGAGTGATGGTGAACACAATGTCTGTTCGTTTATCATCTGTAGTCCGGATACTTTGTACGATCATGTCTACGTCGATACTCTTATCTGCTAATGCTTGGAATACTTGATGTGCCACACCTGGTACATTTTCCACACCTACAAGACTCACTTTTGCTACATTTGTATCATCTGCAACGCCTGTAATAGCATATTGATTTGCTTTCATTGTATACTCCTCTCGAATTATCGTGCCTTCTTCATCGCTGAAAGTAGATCGTACATGAATTGGCACCCCATACCGATGTCCCATTTCGACCGCTCTTGGTTGCATAACGCCTGCCCCTAAGCGCGCCATTTCTAACATTTCACCATAAGTGATTTCTTTCAATTTAACAGCCCCTGGTGCTACCCGTGGGTCTGTGGAGTATACCCCATCTACATCTGTAAAAATTTCGCATACATCAGCCTGCATAGCCCCTGCCAATGCCACCGCTGTTGTGTCGGAGCCACCACGTCCCAACGTAGTGATATCCCCTGCTTCTGTCATACCTTGGAAACCTGCTACGACCACAACATTGCCCGCGTCTAATGCGTCTAGCACACGTTTCGGTTCAATATCTAAAATACGTGCTTTACCAAAAGTATCGCTAGTCGCAATCCCCGCTTGCTCGCCCGTCATAGACACCGCTGCATGACCTTTCGCTTGGAACGCCAGTGCCATCAATGCAATCGTCACTTGCTCACCCGTAGAAAGAAGACGATCCATTTCACGACCATACGGCATAGATGTGACTTCTTTCGCCAAGCTCACCAAGTCATCTGTTGTATCGCCCATGGCAGAAACTACAACCACAATACGATCATCTGGTTGTTTATCGCGCAACACGCGATTGACAATGTTAAATATTTTTTCAGGCGTCGCTACAGAGCTACCGCCAAATTTTTTCACAATTAATGCCACTGCAATCCCTCATTTATAAGATACAAAGTATAAAACAATATCTATATTAATCTACCATACTACGCTACTAAAGTAAAGGATTTTTATAATATTTTACTATTTTTATTGTACATTTGTCTTTTTATGGTAGATATTCTATA